>CAZJCI010000014.1:0-17193 GCA_964544455.1 uncultured Oscillospiraceae bacterium | reverse complement strand
ACAAGGAAAAATTTTCGGAAAATTACTGCGGTCTGGAACCAAAAAAGCTTGTCGAATTAAAAGCCCTTATGGGCGACAGTTCCGATAACATTCCCGGCATTCCCGGAATAGGTGAAAAAACGGCGTTAAAGCTTATTTGCGAATACGGAAGCGTCGACGGACTTTATGAAAATTACGAGGATTCGTCGCTTTCGGCAAAAATGAAAGAAAAAATTGCCATGGGAAAAGAATCGGCGTATTTGAGTAGGGAGCTTGCGGAAATTTTCAGGGACGTTCCGTTGCCGCTTGACCACGATTCTCTTTTAAGGCGAGAAATTAACAAAAGCGGGCTTTATGAAATATTTTCCGATTTGGAACTGCGGGGATTTATTACAAGGTTTGATTTACACCCCGAAAAAGCGGAGCAAATCGACGTTGAATTAAATTCGGAAAAGCCGCAAAACGTTGTTCAAGCCGACTTTGCGCCGATAAAAAACGGACAGACCGTATATGTTCACCCCGATTTTTCGGGCGGCAAGCTGTTTATCGACAACGGCGAAAAATATATCGTTCCCGCCGATAATGGCAATTTGCGGCATATTTTCGGCAAAGAATGTTCCTGCGTTCTTTACGATTCAAAAGCGGTTGCCTATGAGCTTGCAACGTTCGGTTTAAAGCTTGAAAACTGCGTTTTCGATTTAAAACTTGCGGCTTATTTGTGCGACCCTGCGGCAAAAAACGAGCCCGAAAATCTATCCGGGCTTGCCAAAAGCGAAAGTCCCGATAAAACCGACGCCGTTCAAAACAATTTGGCGTATCTTTCGGCAATGCCGTATTTACACGAATATTTTTCCAAACTTTTGCACGAAAACAAATGCGAAGATTTATATTATAAAACCGAGCTTCCTTTGGCGTTGACTCTTTCCGCAATGGAGCGGCGGGGTATGGCTTTGGACGCCGCGGGACTGAAAAATTATAACCTTGAACTTGACAGCCGCATCGAACGGCGGCGAGCAAACATTTATTCGCTTGCCGAATGTGAATTTAACATTAATTCGCCAAAGCAACTTGGCGAGGTTCTGTTTGAAAAGCTGGGACTTCCGGGAATTAAAAAAACAAAGAGCGGTTTTTCCACCGACGCGGATACTCTCGAACGTTTGCGCCCGTATCACCCGATTATTAACGAAATTTTGGACTACCGAACCGTTGCAAAACTAAAATCCACATATGGCGATGGACTTCTTGCGGCTGTTTCGCCCGACGGACGGTTACACACAAGCTTTAAGCACGCTTTTACTCAAACCGGCAGACTATCCTCTGCCGAGCCGAACCTTCAAAACATTCCGATAAAAACGCCGGAGGGCAGAGAACTGCGCAAATTTTTCACGGCGAAAAACGAGGATTACTGTCTTATCGACGCCGACTATTCGCAAATCGAACTGCGAATTCTTGCCGCGCTTTCCGAGGACGAAAATATGGTGAATACGTTTAAAAACGGCGGAGATATTCACACCGCAACGGCGGCGCAGGTATTCGGAGTTTTGCCCGAAAACGTTACCGCCGAAATGCGAAAAAGCGCGAAAGCCGTTAATTTCGGCATTGTTTACGGAATATCGGATTTTTCGCTTGCCGGAGATATCGGCGTTTCAAAAAAAGAGGCGGCGGCTTATATTGACGGGTATTTTGCAAAATATCCCGGAGTTAAGAGGTATCTTGATAAGCTGTGCGATATTGCCGCCGACAACGGATACGTCGCAACCCTTTTCGGAAGAAGACGTTATATTCCCGAACTTAAAAGTCCGAAAAAAACATTGCAGGCTTTGGGAAAACGGCTTGCCATGAACACGCCCATTCAGGGAACGGCGGCGGATATTATAAAAATGGCAATGGTTAAAACCGAAAATGCGCTTGCAAAATCCGATTTCGACGCCGAATTAATTTTGCAGGTACACGATGAACTTATTGTGGAATGTAAAAAAAGCGATTCAAGCGAAGTTGCAAAACTTTTGCGTGACTGCATGGAAAACGCCGTTTCTCTTTGCGTTCCTCTGTGTGTTGACGTGAACGTTGGCGAAACCTGGTTTGACGCACACTGAAAATTAAACTTTACTTGCCGTTTGCAAAATAATTTTGCTTTGCGGCGACAAAAAACGTCGGGAAATTATCCCGACGTTTTTACTTTTGCCATAATTTACTTTTTGATTATTTAACTTCAATGTCCGGTGAAACGTAGTAAAGTTTGAAATCTTTTTCGCCGATTTTGTTTTCAAGGTTTTCAGCCGCTTTACCGTTGAACATATACTGCGTTGCGCCGTTTGCGCCTACTTTTGTAAACTGGTTGCCGTACTTTTGAATGTAAGTGTTGCCTTTGAATGTGGGCATCCATGTTGCCATGCTTGCGCCAAGGTGGCAAGCGTTGAATCTGTCCATAAAGAAGATATTGTTTTCGATTTTAAAACCTTCGCTTCGGTTGTTGTGGTCCCAACCCTTTATACTTGCGGAACGGGACGGGCTCATACCCCAACCGTAGCCGGAACGGGCAAGAATATTATTTGTATAATTAATATTCTTAAGCAATCTTACAACCGCTTCGGAATCCGCTTTGCCCATAAAGTATTCAATGTTATAAATACACTTATCAATAACGTTGTTGGTAAAGTATACGTTTTGTTCGGTGTAATCCTGTGTGCCGCCGCTTGAAAGCTGGTGAGTAATGCCTGCGTCGTAGCATTGGTATACATAGCAGTTATCAATTGTAAATCCGTCGCAACCGCCGTAAACTTCGATGCCGTTTCCGAATCTTGTCATTGAACCTTTGCTGTAATACTGTGCGGAACCGCCGATATAGCCGATTTCCATATTTGTAAACTTAACGTTTTGAACCGTGCCCATACCTACGCCGTGAGAGCCTACGTATTTTATTGCGATGTTATCGAGAGTTACTTCGTTGGGAACGCCGATGAGATTGCCTCGTGTGCAAAGTTCGATAGTGCTGTAAACCTTACCGGGGTTGCCTTCGTCGCAACGAACGTAAAGCGTTGACATTTCGCTTGCAACCGCAACTTCGCCGTTCGTTACATTATCGTAAATACATACGAAATGTTCGTTGTTGGTGAGCGATGTTTTGGGATCCCATACGTTGTTGTTTACCAAATGTTCCGAACCTTTGAGTACCGGAACAACCTTTTCGATTGTTTTTTCGTCGTTATTTACAACTATGTTACCAACGTCCAAAACTTTGTTTTTATATTGCCAAATGTTTGTTGTGCCGTCCACAAGAGTCCAAAGGTTTTCGTCTGCCGCGTCGCCAAGTGTGTTACCGTTGAACAGCGGTTTTGCGCCTGTGCCGTATGCGGAATATGTTACGCCGTATTTTGCGCTCCATCTTTCGCGCCATTCGTCGCCGCGCTTAAAGAGTACGAGGTCGCCTTTCTTTGCAACGTTTGAAGCTTTTGTTGCGGTTGCAAAAGGCGTTGCTTCGCTCTTACCGTCGTTGGAGTCGCTTCCTTGAGTTGAAACGTAATATGTTGTTCCGGAAATATCGAATTTTGCGGATTCGGTTGCTTTTATTTCGGCAATTCTGGAATCAATGAGTTTTTGAACTTCTTCCATTTTTGCGTTGCCGGTTTCATAATCGGGGCTGTAATCTTCGGCAATATTGTTTGCGCCGGACTTTGTTATCCAAACTTCCGTGCCCGCTTCGCCGATATATGCAATGTGACCGACAGCCGCGTCGATAATGTCGGCATACGCCCAATGGTCGGGAGTTACATCGGAGAAAGTATTCTTTGCGGATTCAAAAATGCCGTCAGCCGAGGGAGCTTTGCCGTATGCGTTGTTTATAACTTTTACAACTTCGGCTCTGGTAATTGTGTTGTCGGGCTTAAAGCAGAACGTGCCGTCGCCGTTGTCATATCCGTTAACAAGTCCCGCTTTGCCTGCCGCCGCAATAACTGTCGCTCTTGCGTGGTCGGCGGGAACGTCCGTAAACGTGCCGTTTTTGCCGTTATCTTCAAGAAGTCCCATGTTATAAACAAGTTCGACAAATTCCGCTCTGGTTATTGCCTGATTGGGTTTGAATTCGCCGCTGTATGATTTGAGGTAGCCCAATGATTCAACATAGGAAACGTATTTGTAATACCATTCTGCCGAATCCACGTCCGTAAATGCGGTTGTTTTATCCGCAGGAACATTTTCGTCGCCTCCCGCAACAAGTCTTGCAACGATTGTGCATGCTTCGGCTCTTGTCATATTTCCGTTTACGCCGAAAGTACCGTCGGCATAGCCGTTCATAAAGCTTTCGTGAATGACCATCGAAGAAGATTCGGCGGGGAAAGCATACATTTTCGCAACATAAATTCTGTCGTTTCCGTCAAGCGTGTTTACCTTATGTCCGCCAAGGGGATAATAGTGCATTTGCTGTATTATGGGCTCATAGCCTTCGGCAATGTTGGCTCTTGCGGCGGTAAGGTCGAAAGAAACAATTGCCCAACGGTTCGCCACAATATCTTCTCTTGAAGTCATGGAGGTTGCGCCTGCAAATACGCTGCTCTTCATAATATTGAGGTTAGCCTTGCCGCTTACGGGGTTTTGCGAAACGTATTTATAAAGGACTGCAATCGTGCCGTAAGCTTCAACGTTGATTTGCGCGCCGCCGTAGCTCCAGCCGTCCATATTAATCGCGCCGTTTTCGGAGGCGGTGTTGGGAGTCATTTCGATTGTATCGTAGCCGTCCATAACAACCGCGTCGGCGGTGGCTGTGTCCTTGTGGTCGCAAATACCGTTATAATATCCGGGGAAGCTGAGTTCCACCAAGTCTTCGGCAATAAATTCGTCTTTCCAATTCGGGGTGAAAATTACGTCTTTTTCCGGCATTGTGAATTCGTCGCCGGGCTGATAGATTTTTGTTCCTACGTTGGGAATCCAACCCGTTGCAACTCTGCCTTCCAAGGGGGACTTAAAAGGAATTTCGGGAAGAGTTATAACGTCTTCGAAACGAGCCTTAATGGGTTGCGGAGCTTCGCCGGTCGCCGTTTCGTCGCCGCTTACGAATGAAGCTTCGTAATATACGTCGCCTCGGGGGTTATCGACGGAAAAAGTAAAGTTATTAATGAGAATGTAATCCGACGCGCTCATATTTGTGGGAAGTGCGCTTCCGAAAATATTGAAATGGATTTGTCCAATATACTGTTTGCCTTCCGCAACAAGCGGTTTTACAACGCTTCCGATGTTAAATGTCATTGTGGACCATTCGTTTTTAACAAGGGATTCGTTGGCGGTAACGCTGCCCGCCTTAATAAGTACTCCGCCGTTGGGAAGAAAATTGATTGAGGGTTTTATATCGCCGCTGTAATCGGAAACAAACTTATATTCAACCGTAAGGTAGTTGAACTTTGTAACGTCGATTTTAAGACCTTCGATTCCGTAACCGTCGATATTTACGGAACCGGATTCGGTTGTTGAGGTGTTGGGCGAAACTTTAACAACGGTGCCCTTTTCGGAATCGCTGTATGCGGCGTCTACAAACGCCTTTTCTTTTCGGTCAACGTTACCCTTTTGAATTTTTGAATAATGGATAACAAGAGTGTTTTCGTCGGTTGCCGAATCCGACTCTTCTTCGGCAAATGCGCCGAGGTTTGCGGAAAGCGCGGTCATCGTCATCATAGCCGCAAGCATTCCGGACAGGATTTTTTTAAATTTCATTTGTTTGCTCCTTTCAAGCAATTTTAGGAATGATAAAATAATATCATACTTTTTGCGTTTTTTCAATAGGAAATATCAATTATTAACATTTTATGTATGATTGCACAAATTTGAAGTGCGTTTTTTGTTCACTTTCACAAAAGCGCAATTTTGCGGCGAAAAAATAGCGGAAAAGACAATTTTTAAAATTTCGGCTGTCATTCAAGTTGAATTTTCAAAACGGCGGAGTTCAGATTTTCCGCTTCGGCATAAACCTCCAACGTGCCTGCGGCGCGCCCTACCCTTACGGCGGCGGTTATTCTTCCCGCGTACATTTTTCGCTCCGTAAGATTAACCGGGTTGTGGTCGGTAACGCTTGAACCCGTTCCCGCAACCGTTCCCAATCCGTTTGTAAAAAAGCTTACAAGCGGGGTTGCGTTTGGAACTTCAACTCCGTTTTTGTCAACGCAAAAACAGGTTATAACGGCAATATCCGTTCCGTTGGCTTTTGAAATTTTGTTATCAAGCCGCAAAACAAGCGAGGCGGCTTTTTGACTTGTTGTTTTTTTGTCCGAACAAACAACTTTTCCGCCGTTTATTCCCTTAACTTCCAAAACGCCTTTTTGATATTCGACGTTCCATTCGCCGTGACCGAATTTTTCCACCGTTTTTTTGCCAAGGCTTTTTCCGTTTAAAAATAACTCCGCCTCTTCGCAATTGGTATATGCCCAAACCGCAATTTTTTCGCCCTCTCTGCCCTGAAAATTCCAATGCGGCAAAAGGTGAATTATGGGTTTGTTTTCAATCCAATGCGATTGGTTTTGATAAAAGGCGTCTTTTTTTTGCAAAAACAAATCTATCGCTCCCGACTGCGAGCACAGACGAGGCCACACGGCTTCGCCTCGGTGTTCGAAAGCAATCCACTGAAAGCCGCCCAAAATCCATTCTCTTTCGCATAAGAATTTCCAAGTTTTTTCTCGCCCCAAAAACCAAGCGTCGGTGTCCTTATCGTAGGCGGAAAGAAAGCCTTTTTCGGGGCAATCGGCGTTATACCAGCCTCGTGTTGTTCCCGTGGCGCAACATTCGGAGGAAAAAATACCTTTTTGCGGATATTTTTCGTGCAAAAAATCGTATTTATCAAGATTATAGTTCACGCCGATGACGTCCAGTTCGTCGTATACGGTGGCAAGATTCGGGCTGTTGGATACCGCACTCATAACATACCGAGTGCTATCCGTTTTTTTGACGTATGCAACAAGCGATTTGCAAATTCTTCTTCCCTCTTCGGTAATATGCAACGGTTCTTCGTTGCCCACCGACCAAAAAAGCACGGACGGACGGTTTCTGTCTCGTTTTATCAGCATTTCAAGCTGTTTTTTTCCCTCTTCGGAAGAAGAAAACCACCTTGTTTCGTCCATAACGATGAAGCCGAGTTCGTCAAGAGCGTCCATTACGGCTTCCGAATGCGGGTAGTGACTTGTGCGATAGCCGTTTGCTCCCATTTCCTTTATCATTTCGATTTTATAGCGTTGAACGTTTTCCGGGACGGCTTTTCCCGTAAGTCCGAAATCGCCGTGTGCGCAAACGCCTTTGATTTTTATGTGTTTTCCGTTTAAAAACAAACCTTTTTGCGGATTGATTTCGAAAGTTCTAAAGCCCGTGCGGGTTTGATATTCGTCGCATAAAACGCCGTTTTGATATATTTTGGTTTTTACGGTATAAAGATTGGGGTTTTCAATATCCCAAAGTTTGGGATTTTTAATGACGACGGAATATTTTGCAACTTTCTTTTCTCTTGCGGGGACGGTAATTTTATTCGAGCCCTCGGCAACTTTGTTTTGTTCGTTGTCCCAAAACTCCGTAACAGCCGTAACTTCCTCGTCGCCGTATGAATCGTTTATTATTTCCGTTTCCACGTTGGATTCCCAAACGTTTCCGTCTCCCTTTTTTTTCGGCAAAGCGAAAACGCCCCAAAGGGCAACGGCAACCGGGGCGGTTTTTATCAACCGGACGTTGCGGTAAATTCCGCCGCCGCCGTACCACCAGCCCTCAATTTCCTTTGCGTTGACATACACCGCCAAAACGTTTTCTTCTCCGAATTTAACAAAATCGCCGATATTTACCTCGAACGAATTGTAACCGCAAAAATTTCTTCCCACAACGCAACCGTTCAGCCAAACCGTCGAATGGGCGGCAACACCCTCGAAAAGCAATGAAATGCGCTTTCCCTTATCGTCTTCCGAAAGAACGAACTTTTTTCTGTACCAAGCGTTGTTATATTCAAAAAATCCAAGAGCGTTGTTGTTTTTTTCGCAGGGCGTTTGAAAAATCACATAGTCGTGCGGAAGAGTTATTTTTTCCCAACGCTCCGTGCAAATAAGTTTTGAAGCGTTGTAATCGTTAAAGGCGGCGGGATAGAATCTTGAAGCGGGACCGTATATTTTGTGCTCCGTTTTTGATTGAGCGTATATCGGACCTTTAAATGCGGGGATTTCTTCTTTTATATCGCCCTCGTGAAACAGCCAATTTTCGTTAAAAAGTATTTCTTCTCTCATAAAACCACGCTCCTTTCGGCGGTTTAATTTAAATATTTATTTCTTCATAAGTTTTTTCAAGAATATCGCAGGAAGCGTCAAGTTTCGATTTTTCTTCTTCGGAAAGGCGCAACCGAACAACCTGCTTAACCCCGCTGCCGTTGACAATGCACGGAGTTCCCACAAACACGCCGTTTCTTCCGTATTCTCCTTTCAGCCTCGCGCTTACCGTTAAAATGCTGTCTTCATCGCCCAAAATTGCGTTGGTTATTCTTAAAAGAGCCATACCTATTCCGTAGTATGTCGCTTTTTTCGCCTCGATAATTTTGTGAGCCGCAATGCGGACCTCTTCGGAAATTTTGTTAAGTTCTTCAAGGTTATATTTTCCGTTGGATTCCGAAATAACTTCCGTTACCGGCTTTGTCGCCATAAGTGCTTGCGACCACGGAACAAATTCGCTGTCGCCGTGTTCGCCCATAACATAGGCGTGAACGTTTCTCGGGTCAACTCCCAAATATTCGCCCACAAGATAGCGCAAACGAGCCGTATCAAGAGTCGTTCCCGTGCCAAGCACCCGCCGAGGGTTAAATCCCGAAAGAGTGCACGTAACTCTTGTCATTATGTCCACGGGGTTTGTCGCCACAAGAAATATTCCGTTGAAGCCCGATTCGGTTATGGGTTCGATTATCGACTTAAAAACTTCGGTATTGCGTTTTAACAAATCAAGCCTTGATTCGCCGGGCTTTTGAGCCACGCCCGCGCATATAACCGCAATATCGGCGTCTCGGCAGTCCGAATAATCGCCGGCGTAAATTTTCATATTGGAATTGGAAAAAGCCAAGCCGTGATTCAAATCCATCGCCTCTCCCTGCGCTCTTTTTTTATCTATATCTATCAGCGCAAGCTCGTCGCAGGCATTTCTGTTAAGAAGCGCGTAAGCGTAACTCATTCCGACCATTCCCGTTCCCACAAGAACAATTTTTCTTTTATCCAACATTGTGTTTTCCTCCGATATTCAATATAATTTGAGCGTACTGTTGATTTTTGTTCGCAAAGTTTTCCTATATATTATATTGTATCATATATTCTAAAAAATATCAACCCTTATTATTCAAACGCGCCGAAAAATAAGGCGAAAATTTGTATATAATCACATATTGAAAAAATATGTTCGCAACATATTGCAAAATATCAAACAATGCGCTATAATATAGCTGTAATATATATGTAATAAAATTAACGGAGAACAAAGTATGATAAATATCGAAGATTTTCCCATAATTGCCGCCGCAAGAACGGATTCGGATTTTTTGGAAGCCGCAAAATCGCCTTGCGATATTATTTTTTGGCTTTCGCCAAGCATAATAACTCTTAAATCCCGTATACTTCAAGTAAGAGCAATGCCCGACGGACTCGAAAAAAACATTTTTGTTCACATAGATATGACGGAGGGCGTGGGAAAGGACGGCGCGGGTTTGGAATATCTCAAACGGCTCGGCGTGGACGGCGTTATTTCAACCAGAAGCGGGCTTATAAAATCCGCGCGTGAAAACGAGCTTATGACCGTTCAGCGTTTTTTCATTTTGGATTCCCGTTCCATGGAAACGGCTTTCGAAACGGCTCGCTCTTCAAAACCCGATATGATTGAAATTATGCCGGGAATTATGCCCAAGCAAATTTCCGTTTTTGCGCAAACAACAAACATTCCCATTATTGCCGGCGGACTTATTCAAACCAAAGACGACGTTATTTCCGCTCTTTCCGCGGGGGCTTCCGCAATTTCAACCTCCAAAAGAGAACTTTGGTTCGAATAACTTTTGGATTTAATGCATTTTTACCGTTTTTTTACATAAAAAATGCTGAAAAAGATATGTATTTTTGCCGAAAATGTGATATACTGTAAGCAGAAAAGCTTGTTATTAATTAAAAAGCTTTGCAAGCGTTTTCAAATAAAAATAACGGTTAATCGTAACCGTTGTAATTTCATTTAAAAATACGAAAGGACGGATTAAAAATGTCAAGCTATGTCAGAAGAAAAACCCCCGGCGACACCGAATGGTTTGTTCACGACAGATTCGGTATGTTTATTCATTGGGGACTTTATTCAATGCCCGCGCGCCACGAATGGATTAAAAACAGAGAAAGAATAAGCGAGGAAAAATATCAAAAATATTTTGAACATTTTAACCCCGATTTATACGACGCAAAAGAATGGGCAAAGCAGGCAAAAGCCGCGGGAATGAAATATGCCGTGTTCACAACAAAACATCACGAAGGTTTTTGTATGTTCGATTCAAAATATACGGACTATAAGTGCACAAACACCCCTGCGGGACGAGACCTTGTAAGGGAATATGTCGACGCTTTCCGTGCCGAAGGCATAAGAATAGGCTTTTATTATTCCTTGATTGATTGGCATCACCCCGATTTTGTTATCGACCACATTCACCCCCGAGCATACGACGCAAACGTTGACGAGCTTAACGAGGGAAGAGACCAAAAAAAATATTGCGAATATATGCGCAATCAAGTTGAAGAACTGCTTACAAATTACGGAAAAATAGATATTCTTTGGTTTGACTTTTCATACGGCGGTATTCAAAATCCGCCTCGTCCGTGGATGAAAGGAAAAATAAAAGAAGATTGGGAAGCCACGGAACTGCTTGCGCTTGCGCGTAAACTTCAGCCCGGCATTATTATAGATAACAGAACGGGTTACGAACAGGACCTTTGGACTCCCGAACAGTTCCAACCTCACGAATGGGTAAGACACCACGAAACCGGAGAATATGTGACGTGTGAAGCCTGCCAAACTTTTTCGGGTTCTTGGGGATACCACCGAGACGAAACAAGCTGGAAATCGCCCGAAACGCTTATTTCCATGCTTGTTGAAACGGTTGCCTGCGGAGGAAACCTGCTTATGAACGTGGGACCCACGCAAAGAGGCTATCTTGACCGCCGCGCCGAAGCCGCTCTTAAAGTATATGCCGATTGGATGAAATATAATTCCCGTTCCATTTACGGCTGTACTCAAGCCGAACCCGAAATAAAAGTTCCCAACGGCTGTATGGCAACGCAAAGCGAGGACGGCAAGCGGTTATATATTCATCTTGTAAGCTATCCTTTTGCATACATAGAACTTAACGATATGGCGGGAAAAATCGACTATGTTCAATTTCTGCACGACGGAAGCGAACTTATTTACAGCGAAAACAAACTTCAGCACACGGCAAGTTCGCACGGAAGCGAAAACAGCGGAAAGGTTTATATTCAGCTTCCCACCCCCAAACCCGACGTTGTTGTTCCCGTTATCGAAATTTTTCTTAAATAATATATAATCGGATTTTGTATATAAACAAATACGTGCCGCAATTAAAAGCTCGGCACGTATTTTTGTTTTGTACGGAAAAAACGTTGTTAAAACGGAAAGAAAATAAAAAAACGAAAAATTGCCCTCTCGCCTAATCTTTGATTCACAAAAATCACCCCGAAAAATACAAATTCGTCACCGTATGTTATAAAAAAATTCAACAACGCAAAGCGAAAAATACACCGGTTATATATTGACAAAATAAAACTTTTAAGATATAATAAAATCGTGTTACCGGTGCGTTTTTTTGCCCGTACCCCGAAAATCGGCAAAGAAAACGCAAAAAATTAAAAGAAAGGACTTGACAAACTGTGACGAATGCCGTAAAATTCCCCGTACCGTACCGTACCGTACCGTACCGTACCGTACCGTACCGTACCGTACCGTATCGTATCGTATCGTAAGCGCAGTTTGCCGTTTTTTCAAAAAAGCTCACATATTTTTAATCAGGTTAAATTTATAGCACGCCAATCCTATGCATAGCATTTTGCTTGTATGGGATTAAGCGTGCTTTTTTTAATTTATAAATTTATTTATGAAAGGAAAATAACAATGAAACAAAAAAGAGTTTTGGCGTTTTTAATGTCGGTTGCAATGATAATATCGTTATTGCCGACTTTCACGTTTTCCGCTTTTGCGGCGGACGATGAAGCGGAAGAAAAGTTGGAGGATTTATACGATTCAACAACCAAAGAAACCCTTAAAGACGAAGACGGCGACGGAATGTATGAAATCGACAGCAAGGC
Source organism: uncultured Oscillospiraceae bacterium (assembly GCA_964544455.1). GTDB lineage: Bacteria > Bacillota > Clostridia > Oscillospirales > CAG-382 > SIG622. The sequence goes on along the minus strand of CAZJCI010000014.1, from coordinate 4,882 downwards.
AAAGTTAAAAGCTTTTTCAAACCTTGTAAATGCCGGTAACAACAAAATCAATGCCAAGCTGACGGAAGATATAATATATAACCCGGATAGCAGAATGGCAAATATAAAAATAAGCGGAACAAACTTGAACGGATATGCCGAATCGTTTCCCAAAATCGGCAAACAAACAGGGCTTCATTATCAGCAGTCAACCGTTGAGGACTTAAGTTATCAGGGTACCTTTGACGGAAACGGCAAGACAATTTCCGGTATATTTGTAACTTGGCAAGATAACGGTCAAAACACAAATCAAGTCGGTCTCGACGACGGTACTCAAGCGGTCGGTTTGTTCGGCTATTTGGGACCGAACGGCGTTGTTAAAAATTTGACGGTTAAAAATTCCGTAATAAAAGGTATGCCTGTTGCCGGCGGTATTGTCGGCGTGTTGGTTGACGGTAAGGTTCAAAACTGTAATTTTGTCGACGGAATTGTATTTAACACTATAAATAGCAATTATGGTGCTCAAGACGGAGGTATCGGTTCCGGCGGTATTGTGGGATATGCCAAACGCGGCGAGCCGACAAAAATAGCGGCTGCATTTGGAAACGACGCTTCCTTTAAAGGCGAAATCAGTAACTGTACTTCATCCGGCGTACAATTCGGCGGCAGCGGAAGGATTTTTGGCGGCATTGTCGGTAATATTTATGGATTCGGCAATGAAAAGCTTTATATAGATGTGCTGAATTGTACCAATAAAAACGACATTACAATTTCCGCAAGTACCACAAGCAACGTTGAGCATATCGGCGGTATTATGGGTTTCGGCGTATTTGTTAATATTAAAAATTGCGTTAACGAGGGAAATATCACTCAAGAAATAGCGGCAAATAGGAATGTGGGCGGTATTGCGGGAAGGCATGACATAGGTCAAATAATTTCCTGCGAAAACCATGGAAACATCAATTCCATGGCATCGTGCACAGGCGGTATTGTGGGATACACAAGAGGATCGACAAGCAGTTCGCTTTTTACGATGAAAAACTGTGTTAATACCGGTAATGTTGTTTCGACGAAAACCGAGGTTGGCGGTATTTCCGGATATGCCGAAACTGCCACAAGTTCATACAGCAATTCATTAGACAGCGTTTATATGAATTGTTATAATCTTGGCGATGTTCAGGGCAGTAATAATGTTGGCGGTATTATCGGAGCCAACTCAACGCAACAGAAATGCTTGCAAATATCCGATTGCTATTCGTACGGTAGCGTTACCGCTACGGGTTCAAATGCCCGGTACGTAGGTGCTTTGGCGGGTGACCTGAGATTTAAAGACGTACTTATGCGGAATTATTGGAATACCGATAAATGCGACATTGCGGCTGTGGGCACGGGAACAGGCGCTGTGGCGGCAAATGCGTCCAACAAAGGCTTTAATGCGGAAGTATTCCAAAGCGGCAAAGTTGCGTGGATGTTGCAAGGTACCCAAACGGAACAAGTTTGGGGACAAAACCTCACAAACACCGCCGCCGACGGTGAAGAATCCAACAAAAACGATTATCCCGTTTTAACCGACGATGAAAAATCGGCGGTTCACAAGGTATCGTTTATGGTGAAAGATGTTGCGGATGATGAAACCGAAAGCGATGACGGCGGCGAAAACGAAATCGCCTATACGGTTTATGCGGAAAAATATGTAAATCACAACAAATCGCTTGGCGAAAATTTCCCAACCGCACCGAAATCGGAAAATTACAAATTTTTGTATTGGTCAACCGATATAAACGGCAAACCTTTTTATGCCGAAACTTCCGTGACCGAAGATATGACGCTCTATGCCGTAATGGGCGAAATAACCGTTGCGGACGACGAAAGCGAACTTAGCGACAGCATTGTGCTTGAAATTAACAAAGAAATTACGCCTATTGATTTAAACGGTTATGTAAAAAATCAATCCGGCGGCGCAAAGAACTTTACGTTTACTTTAAACGGCGGCGCAATGCCCGCAGGGCTTACGCTTCAAAACGACGGAACAATTGTCGGCACACCGACGGAATTCGGAAAAACCGAATTAAAGTTTGACGTAACAAACAACGGTTTAACTTTAATGTCTTTGGAAACCGAAAATTCGGGAGTTCAGCTTATTCTTAACATCGAAGTTGGGCTTGCCGGAAAAGGTACGTCTGAAGCACCGTTTGAAATTTACACTCTTTCTGATTTGGAATATTTCCGAGACAATGTAAACGTCGGCGGCAATTACGCAAGCGCGTGCGCCAAACTGATGGACAACATTAATATGGCGGACAAGTACGGCGATGGCAAGGAAAGCTGGACGCCGATTGGAACCTTTAACGGTACGTTTGACGGAAACGGAAATACAATAAGCGGTTTATATGTTAATAGTGCAAATAAAGCTTTGGGCTTGTTCGGAACACTCGGAAGTACAGGCGTAATTTGCAATCTTGGAGTTTCCGGAAAAGTTAATTACAGCGGTAATAAGGGAGTATATACGGCTGCCGGCGGCATTGTCGGAATTAACAAGGGAAAAATCAAAAATTGCTTTAGCTCGGTTAATGTGTACGCATATTATTCTCATTTTACAAGTATAGAGTTAATTGACGGTAATGGAGGTATTGCGGGAAACAACAGCGGAACGGTTTTAAATTGTTATAGTATAGGTACTGTCGGCGGATTGGGTTATACGAGCGGAAACGATGGAATTGGCGGAATAATCGGTGTGAACGGCGGTACTGTTAATAATTGTTACTATCTTAATACGAGTGTATCGGACGGTGCTAAAAACGAAATCGGCACGGCGGTAACTGCGGAACAGCTTGCCTCGGGCTCTGTTGCATGGCTGTTGCAAAACGGACAGAGTACACAGGTTTGGGGACAAAACATAGGAACGGACGAAACCCCGATTTTAACAGGCGAAACAAAGAACAAAGTACATAAGGTTACTTTCAGCACAACCGAAAACAGCGAATATGCCGTAAAATATATAAACAACGGAAAATCGCTTGGCGAAAACTTCCCCAAAAATATAACAACGGAAGAAAATTATACGGTTAAGTGGCTTTACACCGGAGCGCAGTTCAAAAACACAACGGAAGTAACCGAAGATACAACCGTTTATGCATATAAAAGCGAAATAACGCAGGAAACCGAAAAGAGCGATGAAATTCAGCTTAACAAAAACAAAATAATAACGGCAATAAATTTAAACGAATACGTTAAGAATAAATCCGGAGCGGACGGCGATTTCGGGTTCGCAATAATTGAAGGCAATTTGCCGCAAGGGCTTGAATTCAATGAAGAAACCGCAACAATCACCGGTACTCCGGAAAAAGTGGGCAAATATGTCGTTACGTTTAACGTAATTAACAACGGCATTTCGCTGATGTCGCTGAACGCCGACGGCGACGAACTTACTCTTAACTTTGACGTAAATCTTGAGGGCGAGGGCTCGAATGAGAAGCCGTATTTAATAAGCGACCTTGAAGAGCTGGAATATTTCCGAGATAAAGTGAACGACGGGGAAGAAAACTACGCAGGCAAATTCTTTAAACTGACAAACAGCATTAATATGGCAACCGGCTACGGTTCGTCGGTAGGCGAAAAAAAGGAAGAAATATCGTGGAAACCGATAGGAAGCGGGAATCCGTTTAACGGAACTTTTGACGGCAACGGTCATGAAATAAACGGACTTTATGTATCCGTAACAACCAACACTTCTGCGGGCTTGTTCGGAGTTATGAGCAGCCGCTATGCAGTCATTAAAAATCTCGGCGTTTCGGGAACCGTCAAGGGAAGCGGCGCAGATACCGGCGGAATTATCGGTTATCTTTTCCTCGGCACGGTTGAAAATTGTTACAGTAGCGTTAATGTAAACGGAAACGGTAGAGTGGGCGGCGTTGTCGGATTAAATGACAGAGGCACCGTTAAAAACTGTTACGGCGTCGGAAAGGTTACGGTAATCGACTCACCCCCGACAATCGGCGGCGTTGTGGGAGAAAACTTCAGCCTTGACTCATATAACGCAACGGAAACCAACTGCTATTACCTTGAAAGAACCGACAATGCAACCTTCACAAACACTTCGGAAACGCCAAAAACGGCGGAGGAGTTCGCCTCCGGTGAAGTTGCGTATTTGTTGCAGAACGGTCAAGATGATAAAAAAGCGCAAATATGGGGACAAACTCTGACAAATACGGCGGCGGACGGACAAACGCCGAACACCGACGCATACCCCGTTCTTTCAAACGAAAAAGCACAAAAAGTATATAAGCTTTCGTTTGCGGTCAACACACCGTATAAAAACGATGACTATATCGAATATTATGCCCTTTACGGCAATATGAATCAAGAATTCTCGCAACTTCCGAAATATGAAGATACATACGAAAGATATTTTTACGGTTGGACAACCGACGCCGACTCAAGAGTTATTGTTGAAAAATATAAAATAGAAGCCGAAAATTTCTCGGACGATACGGCGGAAGTAAAGTTTTACAGCCTTTGGAACAAACTGACGTTGGAAGTGAAGGGAACAAGGCATACCTACGACGGAACGGCAAAAACGATAACAATAATTCCGAAAGTAAACGGAAGTGAAAACGAAAAAGTCAAAGCGGAAGCGTTTACGGTAAAATATTACGAAGTAAACGAAAACAAAGGCGAATTGACGTCAACCGATGAGGTAAACGCAGTTTCAAGCGGAAAATATTTTTATGTTATTGATTTTGCGAACAATATTGCAAGCAAGGAGGCTTCGGACCGTTGCGCAATAGAAAATGCGTATGTTTTAAACGGCAAAAAGCTTCCCAGCGATGAAGAATTGAAAAATTATTCCAACATAGGCTACATGCACATAACCTCCGGAGTAGAAGCGGCGCAAAAGCCGATA
>CAZJCI010000013.1:0-17362 GCA_964544455.1 uncultured Oscillospiraceae bacterium | reverse complement strand
GAAATGCTTAATTTGCATCAAACCTTATATGAAGGGCAACAATTTGACAGATCGAATATAGATAATCTGATTCCATTAATGTTACGAGATGATGTGTATTGTTTTTTATATTCTCCCGATAATCATTTTATTGTTACAATTACAGGAGATATGTTTATGCACATAACTTGTGCCCAATTAAACAACGATGATATTAAAGAAATAAATAATATGGGGATGTTTATAATGCAAGATAGAGAATAACGTAAATTCTAAAAGTAAGTTTCACAATAAGAAACAAGCGGAAATAAGTATTAAAAAATCGGAAGTTAGTGTGATAGAAAGTGAACAAAAGCCCAAAAGAACATCAAAACTTGAAAAAAGGTAATGAATAAAAAATTAGAATTTTAAAAGTGATTTTACAATGATAATAAATTACAATAATATACGGTATTTCTGACTTACCGCTCTTTTATATTTCCGAACGAGCGGTTAAAAATTAAAATGAAAGGAAGCAGCTTACTGTGAAAAGTATAACCAAAACTGAATATTTTGATTATTTACCTGAAAAGGGACAAAATCCGTATACGGGCTTTTTAAGTTTTCAAAGATTTAGCGGCGATCCGCTTTATTCCGACTGTGTTGTGCAAGAAAGCGCAAATATGTGCGAAACGGAAAATTTTGAATGTTATCCCGTGCCGTGCGACGTTGAGCAAAAAGGAGAGGAACAGGGTTTTTATCCCGATTCTTCAACGGCGTATATACGGTTTCTTTGGAAAGAATTTGAACCCAAACTTGGGGAATATAATTACGGATTTATTGAAAATATTCTTGAAAAAGCAAAAAAACGAGGTCAAAAGGTAATTTTGAGGATTATGCCGCACAGCACAAGAGCGCGGGACGACGTTCCCGAATGGCTTAAAAGTATTGTGGAATGTCCCGAAAGGCCCGACGGAAAAAGAGTTAAGGATTCACCGACGGATCCGCTTTTCCAAGAGTTTTTTTTGAAAGCCGTAAAAAAAATTGGAGAAAAATTCGACGTCGATTCCGCACTTTATGCCGTGGATATTTCTCTTCCGGGAGCGTGGGGAGAGGGCTATAAGTTGGAGCTTTATCCGGACGGTATATTTAAAGATATTGCGGACGTTTATACCGGCGTTTTTAAAAACACAATGCTTTTCGGTCAGCTTTCAAAGCCCGAACTTCTTGAATATGCAAACGAATTTGCGCCTACGGGCTGGAGGGGCGACGGATTCGGAAATCCGTTCCATATGGAAACGCTTTATCCGCCGGATGTGGAAAAGGTTAAGGATTTGTGGAAAAAAGTTCCGGTTTCGTTTGAATCTTATTGGTGGCTTGGCGAATGGAAACGTAAAGGGTGGAATATTGACGAAATAATTCAAAAAAGCTTGGAATGGCACGTAAGTTCTTTTAACGGGAAATCGTTGCCGATACCGTTTGAATGGAAAGAAAAAATAACGGATTGGGTGCGTAAAATGGGGTATCATTACAAAATTTGCAACTTTACATATCCCGAAAAAATATTTGACGGCGAAAAAGAAATTACCGTGGAGCTTAATGCGGAAAATGTCGGCGTTGCTCCGATATATGCAAAACTTGACCTTTACATAAAGCTTAAGGGCAAAGAAACGGAATATATTTTAAAAACCGAAGAGGATATTACAAAATGGCTTCCGGGAGCGTGCGGTGGAAAATATACGCTTGAGTTGCCGGATAATTTGAAAAAAGGCAAATATATTTTGGAAACGGCGATAGGTGAAAATATGATTCCTACCGTTTATTGGTGTACGACCGCAAAGTTTGACAACGGTTGGTATGAACTTGGAACAACGGAAATAGTTTGAGCAAAACGCCTGCGGAATAAGGTTGCTTATCCGCAGGCTGAAGGTTTGCGCCGCAAGTTTGTTGTTTTTGTTAAGGTATAACGATTTTAACATTGCAACGTGCAAAAAAAGGCAAATATTTAGCTATTTCAACTGTTGACAAAAAGCGATTTTAGCGTTATAATATGTAATATGCGATGAAGTGTTACGTCGCAATATTTTTTTGTTTATTTAAAGTGAGGAAGTGTTTTTATGACCAACACATTATTGGCAGTTTCGATTGCCCTTTTGGGCGGTCTTCTTATGACCAGATTATTTAAGCCTTTAAAGCTTCCGTCGGTTACGGCTTATCTTATTGCCGGGGTTCTTATCGGACCTTATTGCCTTGGACGACTGGGCATTGACGGCATTGGCTTTCAAACCATGGAAGCGGTTGAAACGTTGGAATTGGTTTCAAACGTGGCGTTGGGATTTATTGCTTTTTCCATTGGCAACGAATTCAGACTTTCGGACCTTAAAAAAACGGGAAAACAAGCTTTTGTTATAGGCGTTTTTCAGGCTCTTACGGCAACTTTGCTTGTTGATATTGCGCTTTATGCGGTGCATATCGTTATGCCCGACAAACTTTCGGTTCCGCAGCTTTTGACTTTGGGCGCAATTGCCACGGCAACGGCTCCTGCGGCAACTCTTATGGTTGTTCGTCAATATAAGGCAAAAGGTCCGACAACGGATTTGCTTCTTCCTATTGTTGCGCTTGACGACGCTGTGGGACTTATTGTGTTTGCGGTTTCTTTCGGAATTGCAAAAACGCTTATCAGCGGAGAAGTCGATTTGGTTTCCATTATCGTAAATCCGATTATCGAAATTGTTGCTTCGCTTGTTTTGGGCGCGATTATGGGTTGGGTGCTTACTCAGCTTGAAAAGCTGTTTAATTCCAACACCAACAGACTTAATTTGACCATTGCTTTGGTATTTTTAACGGCGTCGATTGCTTCGTTAAGTTTCGATATAGGTTCGGTACATATCGGATTTTCCTCTTTGCTTACCTGTATGATGTTGGGAACCGTATTTTGCAATATTTGTTCGCTTTCGCAAGACCTTATGGCTTCCGCCGATAAATGGACTTCACCGTTGTTCGCACTGTTCTTTGTTATCAGCGGCGCAGAGCTTGAACTTAATGTTTTCCTTGAATGGGCAATTGTTGTGATTGGCGTTGTTTATATTATTTTCCGTTGCTTGGGAAAATATTTCGGTGCGCTTTTAAGCGCAAAGGCAACAAAATGTTCGCCCGAAATTTGCAAATATCTTGGAATTACGCTGTTTCCGCAGGCGGGCGTTGCGCTTGGAATGTGTTCCATTGCGGCTTCGACGCTTATGGGCGGTCAGGGTGCGCTTGTACGTAATATAACTCTTTTTGCGGTGCTTATTTATGAACTTGTGGGTCCGCTTCTCACGCGTTGGGCTCTTACAAAAGCCGGAGATATTAAGCCTATTCCGGAAAACGTTAAAAACCGCCGTGAAGAAAAACTTAAACAAATCGGGAAAAATTAAACTAAAAATGATTGAAAAAGTCGTGTTCGAAAAGAATGCGACTTTTTATTTTATAAAAAATCGACTGTAAGTCATAAAATCCGTAAAATGTGGAATTATAAATTCAGCGCACCGTTAAACCGAATTTTGAAACGGTTGGATTTTGCTTAAAAGGAGATTTATATGAAAAACAATACATTCGGAGTTTTGCAAAGGGTGGGACGTTCTTTTATGTTGCCCATTGCGCTTCTGCCCGTTGCGGGACTGCTTCTTGGCATAGGAAGCTCCTTTACAAACCATACCACAATTGAAACCTATAAGCTTGGCAAAATAATATATGAAGGCGGATTCCTTTATACGTTTTTCGATATTATGAGCAAAACGGGAAGCGTTGTTTTTGATAATCTTGCATTGCTTTTTGCAATGGGCGTTGCGATTGGAATGGCAAAAAAGGAAAAAGAAGTTGCGGCGCTTTCCGGCGCAGTAAGCTATCTTATAATGAATTCGGCAATAGGGGCTCTTATCGTTGCAAAAGGCGGGGTGCAGGCAATGGGCGCAAACTCCACCGCGCAGGTTTTGGGAATTACAACCTTGCAAATGGGCGTGTTCGGAGGAATTATTGTCGGGCTTGGCGTTGCCGCGTTGCATAACAGATTTTATAAAATTCAGCTTCCGCAGGTGCTGTCGTTTTTCGGCGGCACAAGGTTTGTTCCGATAATATCAAGCTTGGTATATCTTTTTGTCGGAATTTTAATGTTTTATTTGTGGCCGATCGTGCAAAACGGAATTGCGCTGTTGGGAAACCTTGTTTTGAAATCGGGATATGCGGGAACGTGGATATACGGTGTGACGGAAAGAGCCCTTATTCCGTTTGGATTGCATCATGTGTTCTATATGCCGTTTTGGCAAACGGAGTTGGGCGGCGCCGCAACGGTTGACGGCGTTCTTGTTCAGGGGGCGCAAAACGTTTTTTTTGCACAACTTGCTTCAAAATCCACGGTGCGTTTTTCCGTTTCCGCAACTCGTTTTATGTCGGGAAAATTCCCGTTTATGATTTTCGGTTTGCCTGCGGCGGCGTATGCCATGTATAAAAACGCAAAGCCCGAAAACAGGAAAAAAGCGGGTGGACTTTTGCTTTCCGCCGCGCTTACTTCAATGCTTACGGGGATAACAGAACCGCTTGAATTTACATTCTTGTTTGTTGCGCCGCTTATGTACGGAGTACACTGCGTTTTGGCGGGATTATCCTATATGCTTATGCATATTTTTAACGTTGGCGTGGGAATGACTTTTTCCGGCGGAGTTATCGATTTGGTGTTGTTCGGAATTTTGCAAGGCAACAAAAAAACAAATTGGATTTGGATAGTTATAATCGGATTGGCATATGCTTTGATATATTACTTTGTTTTTGATTTTTTGATAAGAAAATTCAATTTTAAAACTCCCGGGCGAGAAGAAGCGGGTGCGGAAACAAAGCTTTATTCAAGAGCGGATTATGATAAAAAATCAAACGTTGAAATAGGCGTTGCTCCGACGCCGAAAGCCGTGGCAAGCGCGCTTATTCTTAAAGGACTTGGAGGAAAGGGCAACATTGCGGATTTGGATTGCTGCGCCACAAGGCTTAGGGTTACGGTTAAAGACTCCGAATTTGTTAAAGACGAATTTTTAAAGCAAAGCGGAGCTTCGGGCGTTTTGCGAAAAGGCAACGGAATACAAATTATATACGGTCCGCAAGTATCCGTTGTTAAATCCGAATTTGAAGATTTTTTGGAAAGCCCCGAATCGGACGATTACGAAAGTTTGGCAAAAAGCGTTGCGGACGGTATTGCGGCGGATAAATTCGCAACAGGCAAAAGCGAATGTTTATATTCTCCCATGAAAGGCAATGTCATTGCGCTTTCGGACGTGCCCGACGAAGCTTTTTCAACCGAAGTGCTTGGAAAAGGGCTTGCGATTGAACCTTTGGAGGGAAAAGTGTTCAGTCCGTGCAACGGCAAGGTTGCAAAAATGTTCGATACAAAACACGCCGTGAACATTGTTTCGGAAAACGGTTGCGAAACGCTTATTCATATCGGTATGGATACGGTTAAGCTTGGCGGAAAATATTATACCGCCCACGTTGATGACGGAGAAACGGTGAAAAAAGGCGACCTTTTAATTTCGTTTGACATTGAGGGCATAAAACGGGAGGGATTTAATACCGTTACTCCGATTGTGATTTTAAACAGCGAAGATTATAAAGAAGTGCAAATTAACACTTGCAAAAACGTTGATTACGGCGAAAAAATAATGGATTTAAGGCAATGAGGAGGAAAAATGAAAACGTTTGATTATATAATAAAGGACAGCGTGGGTATTCACGCAAGACCGGCGGGAATGTTGGTAAAAACGGCAAAAAGTTTTAACAGCGAGATTATTTTGGAAAAAGACGGAAAATCCGTAAACGCAACAAAACTTATGCAACTTATGGGAATGGGAATAAAGTGCGGCGACAGCGTTAAAATAACGGTTTCGGGCGAAGACGAAGAACAAGCCGTAGCCGAAATAAAACGTTTTTTTGCGGAAAATCTTTAAACAAGCTTGAAAGGAGTAACGGTAATGCTCAAATTTTGCGGAAAAGGTGTGTTCGGAGCAATTGCAATCGGTAGAATATCCGTTTTTAAAAAGGAAGAAACGCAAATTCGCCGCCGTGAAACGTCGGATTCGGAGAGTGAATTAAAACGTCTTGAAGAATCCAAGCGTGCCGCCGTTTTGCAATTGCAAAAATTGTATGAAAAAGCTTTGCGTGAACTTGGAGAACAGGACGCAAGAATATTCGAAACGCATATAATGATGCTTGAAGACGAGGATTACAACGAATCCCTGAAAAACGTTATTAAAACAAGGGGCGTAAACGCAGAATATGCCGTGAGCGTTACTTCCGAAAGCTTTTCAAAAGTGTTTTCCGAAATGGAGGACAGCTATATGCAAGCAAGAGCCGCCGATGTCAGGGACATATCGCAACGACTTATTGATTGCCTGAACGGAAAAAGCCAAAACACACAAAAAACCGAAAAAAACACGGTTATGTGCGCCGTCGATTTTGCGCCCGGCGAAACGCTGAATTTCGATAAAGAAAACGTGATTGCTTTTGTTACAAGCCGAGGTTCTTCCAATTCGCATACGGCAATACTTGCAAGAAATATGAACATTCCCGCCGTTATAGGAGTAGGCGAAGAATTTCTTGCCGCAATTAAGGACGGCGATATTGCGGCGGTGGACGGCTTTTCGGGGGAAGTGTTTGTTAATCCCGACGAAAAAACAACGGAGCGAATTTTAAAAAAGCAAAAAGAAGATATTGAAAATAAGCAACTTTTGCAAAAGCTCCGCGGAAAAGAAAACGTCACTCTTGACGGTAAAAAAATAAACGTTTTTGCAAATGCGGAAAGTTTGAACGGCGTTGATGAAGCGGTTCTTAACGACGCCGGCGGCATAGGACTTTTTCGAAGCGAATTTTTATATCTTGAAAACGGAAATTATCCCGACGAGCAGCTTCAGTTTGCTACATACAAACGAGCGCTCGAATGTATGGGAAACAAAAAAGTTATAATTCGCACAATGGATATAGGTGCGGACAAGCAGGCAAAATATTTTGGACTTGAAAAAGAGGAAAACCCGGCGTTGGGATTCCGAGCAATCAGAATATGTCTTGAAAGACCTGAAATTTTTAAGGTACAGTTGCGCGCGCTTTTCAGAGCTTCCGCATACGGAAACCTTGGAATAATGTTTCCGCTTATTGCAAACGAATGGGAATTGGAAAAAATAATCGAAATATGCAATGAGGTTAAAAATGAGCTTAAAGCGGAAAAGGCGGAATATAACGAAAAAACCGAAATAGGCATTATGATAGAAACGCCCGCGGCGGCTTTGATTTCCGAAAAACTTGCGCCGAAAGTGGATTTTTTCAGCGTGGGAACAAACGATTTAACGCAATATACCTTGGCTTGCGACAGACAAAATCCTTTGCTTGAAAAGTTTTGCAATCCTCGCCACGAAGCAATTCTTAAATTAATCGAACTTGCGGCAAAAAACGCTCACAAAAACGGAGCGTGGATTGGAATTTGCGGCGAGCTTGCCGCCGATACGTCGCTTACGGAACGTTTTTTGCGTATGGGAATAGACGAACTTTCCGTTTCGCCCGGATATATTCTTAAGGTAAGGGAAGCGGTGCGAAAAAGCCGTTTTATGAATTGAAAATTATTACCGTTTGACGAAGCGCAAAAAGGCAAATATTTAATTTGAATTTTGACGCGACGTATTGACTTTTGGAGTTGATAATGGTATAATTACCGTAATATACAACGAAAGAGCGGGACGGTTTATGTTTGAAAAAGTACAAAGAACGGAAAAAATAATTCAGTTCGGCGAGGGCGGCTTTTTGCGAGGTTTTGCCGATTGGATAATTCAGGTTATTAACGAAAACAGCAATTTTAACGCAAGCGTTGTGGTGGTGCAACCCATCGAAAAAGGAATGTGCGACGTTTTGAAAAGCCAAAATTGCATATATACCAACGTTATGCGAGGACTTTCCAACGGAAAACCGGTTGAAAAATCCAAAATTATCAACGTTATTTCCCGCACGGTTCAGCCGTATCGCAATTTTGATTCCTATTTAAAGCTTGCGGACAATCCGAATTTCAGATTTATAATTTCAAATACCACGGAAGCGGGAATTTGCTTTGAAAAAAACGATAAAGCGGAAAATGCGCCGCATATTTCTTTTCCCGCAAAGCTTACCCTTCTTCTTAAAAGACGGTTTGAAAACAAGTTGCCCGGATTTATTTTTTTGCCGTGCGAGCTTATCGAAAAAAACGGAGAAAACTTAAAAAGGTGCTTGCTGAAATATTCCGCACTTTGGAATTTAGGACGGGATTTTGAAAATTGGATTGAAAACGAAAACATTTTTTGCAATACGCTTGTGGACAGAATTGTTACCGGTTTCCCAAAAGAAGAAAAACTTGAGCTTGGCTGTGATTTTGAAGATAAGATGTTGGATACCTGCGAACTTTTTCATTTGTGGGTAATAGAAGGTCCAAAAAATATAAAATCCGAATTTCCGTTTGAAAATTCCGGGCTTAACATTGTTTTGACGGATAATTCGGAACCCTATCGAACCCGAAAGGTAAGAATACTGAACGGAGCCCACACCGCAATGATTCCCTATGCGCTTTTGTGCGGTATCCAAAGCGTGGGAGAATGTATGAAAGACAAAAAAATGTCGTCGTTTGTTAAGAGTTGCGTTTACGACGAAATTATTCCCACGCTGGATTTGCCGCTGCACGAATTGACCGATTATGCAGACAGCGTTTTCGAACGGTTTGAAAATCCTTACATAAAGCATTTGTGTTCTTCCATTGCGTTGAATTCCGTAAGCAAATTCAAAGTTCGTGTGCTTCCGTCGATTTTGGAATATATTAAAAGAAAAAACAAAATGCCGGAAAAGCTGTTGTTTTCTTTTGCAAAATTAATAGAATTTTATAAAATCGGAACTCCGAACGACGATGAAAAAATAACTGAATTTATGAAAACCGCCGATGTGCGCAAAATTCTTTCCGCTTCCGATATTTGGGGAGAAGATATAAGCTTTCTTGCGGAATATGTGGAAAAATATCTTTAAATCAAACAGGGGTTGAAATGAAATCCGAAAAATTTAAAATTAACGAAAAAGACAACGTATACATAAATTTGGAAAACGGGCACAAATATGCCGCCCAAAAAATAAAAAAAGGCGAAAATATAATTAAATACGGCTTCCCAATCGGGCACGCAACGCAAAACATAGACTGCGGCGAACACGTTCATTCGCATAATCTTGCCACAAACCTTTCGGACGTTTCGGAATATGAATATAATTTTTTCGACCGGGGCGTTAAAATCGGAAGTACGCAAAAAACGTTTGACGCATACGTTCGCAAAAACGGAGACGTTGGCATAAGAAACGATATTTGGATTGTTAATACCGTAGGTTGCATAAACAAAACGGCGCAAATTATTGCGGAAAAAACAGGCGCAAAATATTTTCCGCATCCGTTCGGCTGTTCGCAACTTGGCGGAGATACGGAAATAACTCAAAAAACGCTTGCGGGGCTTGCAAAGCACCCAAACGCAGGCGGAGTTTTGGTTTTGGGCTTGGGGTGCGAAAACAATAACATCGAAGCGTTTAAACCGTTTTTGGGAGAATACGATGAAGAACGAATACGTTTTTTAAACTGTCAGGACTGCAACGACGAAATTTCGGAAGCTGTTAAAATTGTTGAATCTCTGATTGAAATTTGCAAAAACGACGTAAGAGTTCCCGTTCCGCTTTCAAAACTTAAAATCGGACTGAAGTGCGGTGGCAGCGACGGATTCAGCGGAATTACCGCCAACCCGCTTGTGGGAGCTTTTTGCAACAGAATTTCGGAACTTGGCGGCAGTTGCGTTTTAACCGAAGTGCCGGAAATGTTCGGTGCGGAGCATTTGCTTATGGAGCGGTGCGTCAGCAAAGAAGTTTTTTGCAAAACGGTTGATATGATAAACGGATATAAAAATTATTTTAAGGCGCACAATCAGCCCATATACGAAAATCCGTCCCCCGGAAACAAAAACGGTGGCATAACCACGCTGGAAGAAAAATCGCTTGGGTGCGTTCAAAAGGGCGGACTTGCCAACGTTACGGACGTTCTTAATTACGGCGACGTTGTTAAAAAAAGCGGACTTTCGCTTATGAACGGCCCCGGAAACGACCTTGTTGCCGTAACCAATCTTGCCTCGGCGGGAGCGCACATTGTGCTTTTCACAACGGGGCGAGGAACGCCTTTCGGCGGTCCCGTTCCCACAATAAAAATTTCCACAAATTCGGCTCTTGCCAAAAACAAAAAGAACTGGATTGATTTTGACGCAGGCAGGTTGCTTAACGGAGTAAGTATGCAACAGCTTACCGATGAATTGGAAAGCTTTGTGCTTGCCGTTGCTCGTGGCGAACAGTGTCTCAACGAAAAAAACGGATATTGCGAAATTGCGATTTTTAAAGACGGCGTTGTATTATAATTATACATATCAATTAAAAATATTTAAGGAGTAAAACTATGCAAAAATTAACAGAAGGTATGACGGCAGATAACGTTTGGAGCGTATACGGCAGTTTTGGTTCGGCAGACGGCAAAGTTACCGTTATGGGAGAAAAAATAGTTACCGACGGAGAGGGATATAAAATAGAATCGGAACGTAAAAGCTTTGAACACGGCGTTGTGCGCCAAACGGGAAAAATAGTCAATACCTCCGAAAAGGAAATAAACGTAAACTACCTTATGTCGAAATTTGTTTTCGACGGCGGCAACTATGAAGTCTATACTCAAAAATCATCATGGGAAAACGAAAGCGAAGGCGCATGGCAACCGCTTGTTACAACCGTCGGAGGGGAAATATTCGGAGTTAGGGACGCTTACGGCGCAGAACCGTTTTTTTGCCTGTGGAACAACCAAACCCAACGAGGAACCGCTTTTCATATTCTTGCAAACTGTGCGTGGAAATATGCGGTTTCCACAACCTGCATTTCCGGAATAGGCACGGAGGTTGAAGTTGAACTCGGCGTAAACGACCGTAACTTTAATTACGTTCTTGCTCCCGGCGAAGAACTTGAATTTCCCACCGTTATATATTACGACGTAAGAAACAAAATCGACCTTGATTGCCATAAAATTCACGGTTATATGAACAAAAACCACGCCGCACGCAAAATGCCGGTAATGTTTAACACGTGGATGTATAAATTTGAATACATAGATTTTGAAAACGTTGCTTCTCAAATTCAAAGAGCCGCCCAACTTGGAATAGAATATTTTGTTATCGACGCAGGCTGGTTCGGTCAGGGCGATTTTTGGAAGTGCCGAGGCGATTGGTATGAAAATCTTCAGGGAGCTTTTAAGGGCAGAATGAAAGAGCTTTCCGAAAAAGTACGGGAAAACGGAATGAAATTCGGCTTTTGGCTTGAAATAGAATCCGGCGGTGCGGATTCCAAACGGCTTGCGCAACACCCGGAATTTTATTTTAAATATAAGGATATGTATTTGTTCGATTTCCGAAATCCCAAAGCTTGCGATTATATGTACGAAACGATATGCGGACTTTTGGAACAATATAACGCGGAATTTATTAAATTCGATTTTAATCAGGATACTCGGTTCGATTCGGATTGTTCGGCTTTTATAAAATATTTTAAGGGCTACCGAAAAATGATGGAAAGAGTTAAGCAAAAGCACCCCGAACTTTATGTTGAACATTGCGCGTCGGGCGGACTTCGAATGACGCTTAACGACAGTATGTATTGCGACGGACTTTGGCTCAGCGATAATCACAGTCTTTATCAGGGAATGCGAATTTATAAGGATACAATAAAGCGTATGTCGCCGCAGTCAATCGAAAAATGGGCTTCCGTAACAAGCATAAACAATTTCAGTCATCACTTTCAGGGCAAAAACGAACCAAAAACCGTTGCTTCCAACGACGCGCTTTGGGTTGACGTTCGAGGCGTAAATATGCCGTATTTAAAGGGATTCCTTACGGGAAGCGGAATAGGGCTCAGCTGTTCGCTTACGGCAATGTCGGACGAACTTTTCCAAACGTTAAAAAATCATATTGCCGAATTCAAGGCAAACAGAGAGTTTTGGCAAAATTGCGTTTGCCACATTCTTTGCGATACAAGCGAAATGCTTGTTCTTGAATATTGCGACGAAGAAAAAAACAGAGTTGAAATAAGAGTTTATTCCGACGTAATTCATCAAACAAACCTGACTGTTTATCCAAAAGTAGACTTGGAAGCGGTATATAAAATCGGAAACCGAACCTTAAGCGGCAAGGAAATCGACGAAAACGGAATTGAAAGCGGAATTAACGCATATTATTCCGTAAAAGAAATCACGTTGGAAAAGCTTAAATAATGAATAAATATGAAGCTCTTAAACGATATTTCGGCTATGATTCGTTCCGAAACGGTCAGGAAAAGCTTATAGACGCCATGCTGTCCGGAAAAGACGCTTTGGGAATAATGCCCACCGGCGGCGGAAAAAGTATTTGCTATCAAATCCCGGCAATTGTTATGCCCGGAATTACGTTTGTTGTTTCACCGCTTATTTCGCTTATGAAAGACCAGGTAATGCAACTTAAATCCGCCGGCGTCTCGGCGGCTTTCATAAACAGCACGCTTAACGGCGCGCAAATCGGGCGCGCGTATGAAAATCTTTTGGCGGGGAAATATAAAATTGTATATGTTGCGCCGGAACGTTTGGATACGCCGGAGTTTATAAGAATTTCGCAAAAGCTTGAAATTTCCATGATAGCGGTCGATGAAGCTCATTGCATTTCTCAATGGGGGCAGGATTTTCGCCCAAGCTATTTAAAAATTGCCGAATATTTGAATATTTTTCCAAAACGTCCCACGCTTTCCGCTTTCACGGCAACTGCAACCGAAAAGGTGCGGCAGGACATAATCGAAATTTTGCGCCTTGAAAATCCGCAAACAGTTGTAACCGGGTTCGACAGAACAAATTTGTTTTTCGATGTAATAAAACCTCAAAACAAAACAAAAACCGTTTTGGAACTTATAAAATCAAGAAAAAACAAATGCGGAATTGTTTATTGCGCCACACGAAAAAACACGGACAGACTGTGCGAAGCGTTACTTGATTCGGGCGTTTCGGCGGCAAAATATCACGCCGGTCTTACGGACGAAGAACGTATGGAAAATCAGGAGGATTTTCTTTACGACAGAAAAAACGTTATGGTTGCCACAAACGCTTTCGGAATGGGAATAAACAAATCCAACGTTAATTACGTAATACATTATAATATGCCGAAAAGCCTTGAAGAATATTATCAGGAAGCGGGAAGAGCGGGGCGCGACGGCGAAAACGCCGAATGTATATTATTATATTCTTCCGGGGATATTATTACGGCAAAAGGATTGATTGGCGGCGAAGAACTTGGCTATAACGCATCCGATACCGAACTGTGGGAAAACCGCCCCAACGAAATGCGGCGGCTTGAAACAATGCTTGAATATTGCAAAACCGACAGTTGCTATCGAGGTAAAATTTTGGACTATTTCGGAGAAGAGCACAAAGAATGTTGCCAAAATTGCGGAAACTGCCTTGCCGAATATCAAACGCAGGATATAACGGTTGAAGCGCAAAAAATGCTTTCCTGCATTTTCAGAATACGGCAAAAACTTGGATTCGGATTGGGAAAAAACTCGGTTATCGATTCTCTTATGGGCAAAAGTAACGCAAAAATTCAAAGCTACGGCGTCGAACAACTTTCCACCCACGGATTGATGAAAGACCTAAAAAGAGCTTATGTTGAAAAAATATTCGAAAAACTTTCCGATTGCGGATATATTGCAATAAACCCAACGCACAAAACCGCAGAGCTTGGAGTTTTGGCAAACGGCGTTCTTTTCGGCAATAAAAAAGTTGAATTGCCGTTTAAGAAAAACGAAACCGTTTGGAGCGAAAGCAAGCAAAACAAACCGCAAACATCGCAAAAGCCCGTTGGCGAAAAATATGACAGGCTTTTCGAAGAGCTTCGAGCCCTCCGAGCGGATTTTGCCGAAAAAGAAAACCGTCCCGCCTTTACCGTGTTTTCAAATGCGTCACTGACGGATATGGTGCAAAAAAGACCGACAAATATAACGGATTTTTTAAACGTTTCGGGCGTTGGAGAATATAAAGCCCAAAAATACGGTTCGGCGTTTATAAAAATAATTACGGAATTTGAAAATAAGGAGAATATTCAATGAAGCGATTAACCGAAAACGTTTTAAAGCACAAAAATCTAATTCTTGAAGCCGAACGGTATATTTGGAATAATCCCGAAACGGGATATAAAGAGTGGAAAACGTCGGAATACTTGCAAAAAAAATTTTTGCAACTTGGCTATAAGCTTGAATTTCCCAAAGGTATTCCGGGCTTTACAGCAGTTGCGGACAGCGGAAAACCCGGACCTGAATTGCTTGTTTTGGGCGAACTCGATTCGCTTATTTGCCCCGAACACCCGCAAGCGGATAAAAAAACCGGAGCGGTTCACTGTTGCGGTCATAACGCTCAATGCGCCGCGCTTTTGGGCGTTGCGGCAGCTTTTTCGGAAAAAAACGCTTTCGAAGGTTTGTGCGGAAAAATTAAATTTTGCGCCGTTCCCGCCGAGGAGCTTATCGAACTTGAATACCGAAACGATTTAATAAAAAAAGGCGTTATTAAATATTACGGCGGAAAAGCCGAATTTCTTTCCCGGGGACTTTTTAACGGCGTTCAACTTGCTTTTATGGTTCATACGGCAAACGAATTTTGCGCTCTTAAAGGTTCCGTGGGAAGCCGAGTAAAACAAATAGCCTATAAAGGCGTTGCGTCTCATGCCGGCGGTGCTCCGCAATACGGAATAAATGCGCTTTATGCCGCAGTTCAGGGAATTTCGGCAATAAACGCCGTAAGAGAAACTTTTACTGAACCGGAACTCATAAGAGTGCACCCCATAGTTACTCACGGCGGCGAAGCGGTAAACGCAATTCCGGAACTTGTTACAATCGAAAGCTATGTTCGAGGAGCAAGCTTTGAAGCGATTGAAAAAGCCAACCGAAAGGTTAACCGAGCTTTGTGCGGCGGAGCGTTGTCGTTGGGCGCAAACGTGGAAATAAACGATATGCCGGGATACAGCCCGCTTATAAACGACGGCGGTATGACGGAATTGTGCCGCGAAGCCTTTAAGGCGGTTTTTCCCGAACGTGATTTCGGCGTATATGATGAAATCGGAACGGGAAGCACCGATATGGGCGACCTTTCAATGATTATGCCGGTGGTACATCCCTATTGCCAAGGCTCGGCGGGCACAAGTCACGGTGCGGATTACCGCATCGAAAACCCCGAAAAAGCTTGCGTGGAATGTGCAATGTGGCAGTGCGCAATGATTTATATGCTCTTGTCGGATAACGCTTTAAAAGCTCAAAAAATAATAAATAATTTTAAGCCGACGTTTGATTCCAAGAAAGAATTTTTGGCATATTTGGAAAGCATAAAAATCGGCGGCGAAAGAATAACTTACGGCGATAACGGAACGGCAACAATAAATTGGCGTTGACGCTTGCAGCAAAAATAATTGCCGCCGTCGCTTTGGGGCTCGGTAAACAACTTATTGAATATATAATATACGAAATAATATAAGAAAGGTGGATACTGTAATGAAAGTATGCATAATTCAACCGCCCTATTCGGCAAATTTAAACGATTCGGACAAGTTTTTTGATTATAAAATAAAAATGCTTGATAAGTGCGACAATACCATCGACATAATAGTGCTTCCGGAATACAGCGATGTGCCTTGCGCAACTTCCACGCTTGAGGAAACATTGTTTTATCATAAAAAATATATCGGCACATTGCTTGAAAAATGCGCCGAAACGGCAAAAAGATGCGGCAGTGCGCTGTTTGTAAACGCATTGTGCGAAATTAACGGCAATTACAGAAACACAACATATTGCTTTAACAAAAACGGCGAACTTGCGGGTAAATATTATAAAAAGCACTTGCCTCCGCTTGAACTTGAAACGTTAAAGCTGGATTCGGATTATACTTTTGAATTTTCCGAACCCTACATATTGGAAATGGACGGCGTTCGCTACGGCTTTTTAACTTGTTATGATTTTTATTTTTACGAAGCCTTTGCAAATATCGCCAAAAATAAGGTGGACGTGATTATAGGCTGTTCGCTCCAAAGAAGCGACAGTCACAGCGCAATTGAAATTATGTGCCGTTTTCTTGCATATAACACAAACGCATATGTTGTGCGTTCTTCCGTAAGCTTTGACGAAAACAGCGATATTTGCGGAGCAAGTATGGTTGTTGCTCCGGACGGAAAAGTACTTCAAAATATGAAAGGCAAGTTCGGAATGGCAACCGCCGAATTCGATGTAAACAAAAAATTCCTTAAACCGCAAGGTTTCGGCAACCCCGACGGAGCTCATCACGAATATATCGAATACGGCAGAAAGCCGTGGCAATACCGACCGGCGGGAAGCGCAATAACCTTAAATAATTTGCAAATGCCGTATCCCCGAGTTTGCGCACACAGAGGATTTTCAAAGGTTGCGCCGGAAAACAGTATGCCTGCGTTCGGTGCGGCGGTGGCAATGGGAGCCTACGAAATTGAATTTGACCTTTGGTATACCAAGGACGGAGAAATTGTTTCCATACACGATTCCGAACTTTCAAGGGTTTCGGACGGTTGCGGGTTTGTTTACGACCATACGTACAAAGAACTTTTGCAGTTTGATTTCGGCAAAAAGTTCGGCGAAGCCTTTAAAGGACTTAAAATTATTAAATTCGAAGAAATTCTTAAAAAGTTTTCCTGTCACACTGTGATGAATATTCACATAAAAACTGTGGACGACGATGTGGAATACAGCGAAGAGCTTTTAAATAAAATCGTAGCTCTCATAAAAAAATACGATTGCGAAAAATATGTTTATTTTATGACCGGTAACGATAGCCTTTTGGAAACCGCAAAGCGTGTTGCGCCGAATATTCAGCGTTGTTGCGGGGAACACGAAAGAGTTATGCGGCACGAGGAAGCGCCGGGAATTGTGGACAGAGCAATTGCTCACGGCTGTCAAAAGGTTCAGCTTTTCAAACCGTTTTTCACCAAAGCCGATGTTGAAAAAGCCCATGCCAACGGCATAATTTGCAACGTGTTTTTTGCCGACGACTCGGAAGAAGCAAAAGAATATATCGAAATGGGCATCGATACAATTCTTACCAACAATTATTGCGTTGTGGCAAATGCGTTAAGCGAATATATTAAATAAATACAATATACACGTCCGTCGGAGCAAAAGTTCTCCCACGGACGTTTTTTTATAAATATAAATTGTTTTCGGAAAAGCGGCGGAGCGTTTGGAGTGAACCCAAGGCAATAGACACGAAAAAGAAAAGCGTTTTCGTAGAATA
>CAZJCI010000012.1:0-18220 GCA_964544455.1 uncultured Oscillospiraceae bacterium | reverse complement strand
CGACCAAATCCACTTCATAGGCATTGAACTTTCCATGACGGAAGATTCGTGCAAATGGGCTGAAGAAATCATCAAGCAATCCGTTGCCGAAGATCCCTCAAAACCCATTTTCATGCTTACTCACTTTAAGCACAAAGGTACAATGCTTGGCGAAAACGGAAGCGTCACAAATCTTCAAAAGATTTTGAAAAACTATCCTCAAGTTATCATTTGGGGCGGACACAGCCACACCGCTCTTCAAAGCGATGCGGCAATCAACTCCGAACTCGGTTTTGTTGCAGTGGAAAGCGCAACAAACCGCTATTTGGACTCAGCAACATCCCTCACGCTTTCTTCAAAATTCGGAAAAGGCACAACCCCCAGCGCAAGCCACCAGCACACCGCCTATAACTATCCCGCTCACGAAAATGGAAATTATGCAAGCGGTTGCTATGTTGAAGTGGATAGCAAAAACAACGTAAGAATCAACAGAGTTGACCTTTACCGTTCATACTCCGCCGACTATGCCGCCGATACAAGCATTTATTCGGGATTTTCGGGCTACGGCACATATTCCACATACGACTTCAAAAACGAATATCCCGCAACAAACGAGCCCGTGTTTATCCGAGAGCCGTGGGATATAACGGACATAGGCACCGGCGAACACCTTGCGGACTTTAACACAAGCGCAAGAACCGAAAAAACTCAAAAACCCTATTTTGAATCCAACGATTCGTTAAGCGCAGAACCAGCAATCGGCGGCATTAAGATAAATATGACTCTTAACGCCAAAGACGACGGAATGGTTTATGTTTATGTGCTTGAAGTAACCGATTCGGACGGAAATCTTGCCGAAAGAAGATATTACACCAACTATTTTTACGAATATCCCCAGGAAGCGGGCAAATCGGACGTTGCCGGCAACGATATAAAAGTTCTTAACTATACAGGCGATAACGCCGTTGCAATAAACGGTTTAAGCCCCGCCACCGAATATACTGTTAAGCTTTATGCGGTTGACGATTTCTATGTTGCGGGCGATCCAATTGAAACAACCGTAACAACCTTGGACGGCGATACAAAAGTTACGCTTGACGACGGAAGAATTGCGGTGTTTGTAGATACAACCGGCACAAATACAACCTATACTTGGACCGACAACAAAGAATACCTTGTATACGGCACATTTGCGGCGGCAATTGCAACTCAAGCCGATGTGATTTATTTCATCAAAGGTACAGCGGAACTCAGCACCGATGTAATAAACAACCAAAAGAAAGACATTGAAGTCATCGGCGTTGCAACCGACAGAGCCCAAACGGTTCTTTCCTATTCTACTTCCGTTCCTGTTCAAAAATATAACATCACCCTTACAAACATCGGTCTTAACAAAACCGCAGGCGGCGACCTTGCGTTCTACGCAACGGACGATCGCACCATTACCCTTAACAACGTTCTTGCAACAAACAACCCGCTGAATATATTTATGGGCGGTTTCAGCAATGCCGCAGGCGGTGACCTTGTTGTTACAGGTGAAAGCGGTCCCTTCAACTGTATTTATACCGGCGTTTCGTCTTGGCAGGCGGGACACCACGTAGGCGGCGACATAGACGTTATTCTTCAAGGCGGAACATATAACGGCACAGTCGGCGATAACAAAAACCAAACCGGCAACTATATCGACGGAAACGTAACAATTACAATTGAAGGCGGTACCTATAAGTCAACAGTTGCAATCGGTTCGGAAAGCGAAAACTCCGCCGTAAAGAAAAATGCGGTTCTCAAAATTTTTGCAGGCGATTTTTTAAACGCGACAATCGGTCGTACAACCAACACAACAACAGTTTCCGGCAAAGACGTTATCATCACAACAAAAGAAATTGCAAACAGCGCAAAAGCCTTTAACAAAGCTTCCAACGGCATAGTTATATATGTGCCGGAAAATTCAACAAACGCTGTGGGCGAAGCGTCTTATGACGATAACGGCTATCTTACTTCGTTTGCCGTTGTTCAAATTGAAGGAAAAGCTTCATATGTAAACGGCGAACCCGCAACCGAAATCGTTCTCGAAAACGGCAAAGTTTATGAAATCACCTATAAAACGCCCTCGGCTTTCGAATTCGATCTTAACGGCGGTGACGGAATTACTCCCGAACCCCTAAAAGGCACAGCGGGCAATGATGTTTCATCAATACTTCCCTCAGACGATACTTTCAGCAAAGATTATCACAACTTCCTTGGCTGGTCGGTAAACAAAGACGCAACCGCTCCCGATACCGAATTTATCATTACTGCAGAAGGCTCCACGCTTTACGCAGTTTGGGAACCTTGGGAGAAAATCACAATTGCTCTTGATGCAAAAGGCGGAGATTGCGAACAAACGGAAGTAAAAGCGTTTAAAAATCAAACCATAACTCTTCCCGTTCCCACCAAAGAAGGATATATCTTCACAGGCTGGTCGGCGGACGAAAACGCAAAATCGGCAGATATCTCCTATACCGCAACAGCCGCCACCACTCTTTACGCGCTTTACACAAAAACCGATACAACGGTTATTTATGTTGACGTAAACGCAAAAACCAACGGAAACGGTGCGTCAAGATTCACACCTAAAAACGATTGGAAATCCGCAATGGAAGCAGGCAGCACAAGCGGAACCACATATGTTCTTATGTCCTCCGCAATCGTTTCAAAAAGCGATACCGTCGGAAACGGCTATGCATCGGCAAAAGGCGCAATAACCATCACCGCAACCGATCCCGCAACAGGCACCAAATATGACACAGCGGCAATCCTTTGCTATAACGGTCATTACAGCTTAAAACCAGTTACATACGATATTCCGATTGCTTCAATAGAGCACGGCGGTATGCATATGAATTTCCAAGGCAACAACACTCACTTTACAGAGAATGCAAGATTTATCAACAAAGGCGAAGAAATTCCCGGATATACCGATGAAAACGGCAACCCCGCTACAAGCTGTTCCACAATATATATGCGAGGCGGTAACGACAGTGCAAACCTTGACAGCACATATATTGAATTCGATAATCTTGATATTGCAAGCAAAAACAGAATTTATCTTGCTTCACAGTTTGGCGGAACCATTAAAGCAATAAATTGGGTTATAAACGGCGGCTCAATAGATAAAGACGTTTCGGTAAACAGCGACCAACACAGTGCAACTGCAAACGTTGGAACGCTTAACGTAATTGTCAACGGATATACGGGCTCTCACACATTATCCATCGGTTCTGCTATCACAGCTTTCACCGGAAGTCTTAACGTTGTTCTTAACAACAACTCCGACGTTACCGTGAACTACACAGGCAACGTTGCCCCCGAAGGCGGAACATACATCATAAAGAGCACCGAAGAAGGCACCGTAGAACCCACAACAACTGTTGGCACATTCAAAATTACAAGCACAACTGGACAAATCTATATCAACGGCACTTCCGTTGAAATTGCAAGCGATAACCTCTATGCTTTGGGCGATGCCGGCACATATGAAATTACATATGACAACACCCCTCGCCACAACGTTACATATAACGCAAACGGCGGTAACGGCACAGTTTCGGCAAAAACGGTAAAAGAAAATTCCGCAATCGAACTTCCCACAAATGTTTCGCTTGAAAAAGAAGGTCATAAATTCCTTGGTTGGAATACCGATTCAACCGCAACAGTTGCGCTTGAATCCCTTACAATGGGCACATCCGACGTTGTTCTTTATGCTGTTTGGGAGCCCGAAACATATAAGGTTTCCTTTAACGCCAACGGCGGTAAAGCGGCTTCGAAACTTCCGGACGCAACAAAATATTACAACACGGATTTAACGCTTCCCACAGATTATGTTCTTTACGGAACCGGTCTTGAATTTGCGGGCTGGTCGCTCAACCCCGACGCTACTGCCGCCGATGTTGTAACAACCTATACCGAAAACGCTCCCGCAACCTTCTTTGCAATCTATAACAAAGTCGGCACAGCCAACGTAACGCCCGAACAAACCGACGATGACCTTTGGGACGGAACTTACCTTGTTATTAAAGATTCCGAAGCGCAAATCACCGCTCCCGAATCTGTCACAGAATTGGGCACGGTTACGGAAGTATCCAAAAAAGATATTTCGCTTATAAAAGCAATTACCGGCGAAAGTGTTCAGCCATTGCATCCGCTTACCTTTACAATTAAATGTAGCAAAGAGCAAGTTGAAAACAAACTTCTTTACGTATATCACGTAAAGGAAAACAGCCAAGAAAACGAATTAATTACAAACGTAACCGTAACAACCGATGAAAATTACGCTTACGTAAAATTCACAACAAGTTCTCTCAGCACGTTTGTAATCTATACTCTTAATCCCAATGCGGTTTATTCGCTTGAAGGACAATATAACAGCGTTTCCGGCATATACAGCATAAATCTTTATTACAGCGGAGATAACGCAAACAGCGGTTCGTTCGGATTTAAGTATGACAGCGTTTACAGCAACGGTAAATTCGCTTACAGCGATAACGTAATGGAAATAACCCAAACCGTTCACAACACGGAAAACCGCACATTCTGCGGAACTTGGGCTTCCAACGTAAACAACAATTCTTCAAGCTACATCGGCGGAGAAGAAAAAACGCTTATCGGCACATTCACATTCACTTGCGCCGCAGCCGATTACGACCGTTTCAAAGCGGCTGAAAGATTCTTCGAATACACAACTCCCACCGATTCCGAAGTAACAACCGAAACGTTTAACAACGGTCATTATCTTTATGCCGTTCATAAATCCGCTTCGCTCGCAGTTGAATATGCGCCCATCACGGTTTTCCAAACAACGGATAACGAGCCAATCACAGTTACATACAAAATCAGCGGAAATTACGTTACGCAAAGAGAAGACGGAAAAGCTCCCATTGCTTTTGCAAAAGCAGTTATCAAATCTGAAAACCAAACGCCGATAAAAACTTTCAACATTGAAAGCGAAAGCACGGCAACAGGAACCGTACCGTTCGAATTCGAACTTTCTCCCGGAGCATACACCGTAACGTTCATCAAGAACGGCTATTTGGAAGAAACTCTTGCGTTTACGGTGGCAGATTCCAACCTCGAACTCGGTAATATCCACCCCATCGCAGGCGATATTAAGGGAAGCGATAGTGCCGAACAGGGCGACGGAACAATCGACCTTGCCGATTTTGCAAGAATCCTTCGAGCATTTGCAAACAAATCGCTTGAAGCGGCTTGCGACATCAACGAAGACGGCGTGGTCAACGTAACCGACCTTGGCTATGTTCAAGCAAATTTCGGCAAAAAATCCAAATAAAAACTAATCTAAACGGTTTCACAACTCGTCTTGCTGTTGCAAGACGAGTTGTTTTTATTCACAAAATTGTTACACAAGCATATACTGATACAAACGATGTCTCAATAACGTACACTTTATTTCACAATATATGGCATTAGATTATTTCGGCATATTTCACATACAAATATGATTAAAAATGCATTTTTCGGTCAACATTATATAATAACACCGTGCATAACTCAGTTCTGTAAATTTTATTTTGTTTTATAGTGTATAATATTTCGCATTTCAACAAACGCAAGCTGTTTTTCTTGACTTGTTAACATATTTAGGTGTATAATTTTATAGGATATTTTTGCGCATTTTGGAGGTATTGTTTTGGAACGCATAAAAACAGAGAATTTATTCGATTTAAAAAAAACGTTGGCAAAAGGAATTTTTAACAGCTTTACATACCCTTGGGAAGTATTGCCGCACATCAAAAACTATATAATATCCATCGGCAATCAACTTAATAAGGATATTTTTTATTTATACTCGGAAAACGTGTGGATAGCAAAAAATTGCAAGCTATATCCCAACATCTGCATAGAAGGTCCATGCATAATAGATGAAAATACCGAAGTTCGCCCGTCCGCATTCATACGTGGAGGAGTAATTGTCGGAAAAAACTGCGTTGTCGGAAATTCCACGGAACTGAAAAACTGCATTCTTTTCGATTCGGTTCAAGTTCCGCATTTCAATTATGTGGGCGATTCCATTATGGGCTATAAATCACACATCGGCGCAGGAGGCGTCACGTCCAACGTAAAATCCGATAAAACCAACGTCACACTCAACATCGAAAATTTAAAAATAGAAACCGGATTCAAAAAATTCGGAGCTATGATAGGTGATTTTGCCGAAATCGGCTGTAACAGCGTTCTTAATCCCGGCACAATCATCGGACGCCACTCAAACGTTTACCCAACGTCGTGCGTTCGAGGCTACGTTCCGGAAAACAGTATTTTCAAAGCCGTAAGAGGCATATGCAAAAAATATCAATAATTCAATTGCCAAAACACGGCAGAAAGGAAAATTTATGGGAAGACTCTTCGGAACAGACGGTGTAAGGGGCATTGCCAATCAAACGCTGACTTGCGAACTTGCAATGAATATCGGCAGAGCCGTAGCGTGCGTTTTAAGCGCAAATACCGAACACCGTCCGAATTTTATTGTCGGTTCGGATACACGAATATCCTCCGATATGCTTATCACGGCAATTTGCGCAGGACTCACATCCGTCGGCGCAGACGTTACGGTTCTTGGCGTTGTGCCCACTCCGGCTGTTGCCTATCTTGTGGGAAAATATCACGCCGACGCCGGCATTATGATTTCGGCTTCGCACAACCCCGCACAATTCAACGGAATAAAAATTTTCAGTTCGGACGGCTTCAAGCTCCCAGACGCATTGGAAGAACAAATCGAAACACTCATAATTTATAATAATCTGGGCAGTTCCGTTGTCACGGATGACAAAATCGGCAAAATTTCATATTCTCAAACCGCAATAAACGATTACATTTCGCATCTTCTCTCCACAATAAACCACGATTTAAGCGGAATGAAAATCGCTGTGGACTGCGCCAACGGCTCCGCTTCCGTAACCGCAAAAAAACTTTTTTCAAACCTAAAAGCCCAAGTAACAATTCTAAACGATACCCCCAACGGAATGAATATAAATCAAAATTGCGGTTCAACTCACCTTGAACAATTACAAGAATATGTAACAAACAACGGTTTGGATCTCGGAATCGCTTTCGACGGCGACGCCGACAGATGCCTGTGCGTTGACGAACACGGCAACATAATCGACGGCGATTATATTATGGCAGTTTGCGCACTCGATATGAGGGAACGAAAAAAACTTGCCAAAAACGCCGTTGTGGGAACAATTATGACCAACTACGGCTTCACAAAATTCTGCGAAGAAAACAACTTCAAATTCATAGCAACAAAAGTAGGCGACAGATTCGTCCTCGAAGAAATGCAACTTGAAGATTATTCGTTCGGCGGAGAACAGTCCGGACACATAATTTTTAAAGACTACGCAACCACCGGCGACGGTCAGCTAACAGCATTGCAATTACTCGAAATTGTTTCAAGAAAAAAACAAAAACTTTCAAAGCTTGCCTCGGTTATGAAAAAATATCCGCAATTCATTGTAAATATACCTGTTTCCACCGAAGGAAAGCTAAAATTCTATACCGACGCTCACATCAAACAAGCCGTTGAAAAAGCAAAAAATTCACTTTCCGGCAACGGAAGAATTGTTGTTCGTCCATCGGGAACAGAACCGCTCATAAGAGTTATGACAGAAGGAGACGATAAACAGCTAACCGAAAGCACGGCAAATTCGGTTGCTCAAGTAATAAAAAAAAGACTCGGTTAAGTAAAAACAAAAGAGTCGGCGCCAGACCTACGGGTTAACGAGGCGGAGGTTTATCGAAAATTCGGCGGATACCTCCCGGCACATCGGCTGTCGTTAAGTATGAAACAAACACTCGGGTAACCGGGGAACAAAATTCCTACTTGCCGAAAAATTAATAAGGATTAATAAGGATATGCGGCTGTGTTCAAGGCTCTCACGGGAAAAACGCATACCCTTTGGGGTTTTGCCAAATGTGTGGCATAATCGGCTTTACGGGACGCAAAAACGCCGTTCCGATACTTTTGCAGGGACTTCACGCCTTGGAATACAGAGGTTACGATTCGGCGGGAATTTCCCTATTAAATTCAGATAACATAACAACAATAAAAACAAAAGGACGAGTTTCCGAAGTTGAAAAAGCCATAGCGGCTCAAAACAAGCAGTTAAACTCATTTTGCGGAATAGGACACACCCGGTGGGCAACTCACGGAGAACCGTCAAACGTTAACTCACACCCGCATTGCACAAATAATATCGCAATTGTTCACAACGGAATAATCGAAAACTATGCGGAAATTAAAAGTCGCCTTTCCGAAAAAGGCATTACGTTCGATTCTCAAACCGACACGGAAGTTGCGCTAAAGCTCATCGAGCAAAAATACTTGCAAACCGCCGAACCGCTTTCGGCAATAAGACTTGCTCTTTCGGAACTTTGCGGCTCATATGCTTTCGGGATTCTTTTTAAAGATATTCCAAACAAAATTTTCGCTGTAAAAAAAGACAGCCCGCTTATCGTTGCAAAAAGTCAAAACGGCAATTTCATAGCGTCCGACGTCACGGCAGTATTAAAATATACAAATATGTGCGCAACGCTTTCGGACGGAGAAACAGCAGTTCTTTCGGAAAACAGCATAGAGTTCTATAATTCTTTCGGAACCAAAATTCAAAAACAGTTTGAAAAAGTCGATTGGAACTACGAAGAAGCAACAAAAGCGGGATTTCCGCATTTTATGCTGAAAGAAATAAACGAAGAACCCGAAGCAATAAAAAACACCGTCCGTTCGGTAATAAAAAATAATACATCGGATTTTGATATTCCGAATCTAAACGACGCCGATATAACAAATTGTCGAACAATTCACATTGTCGCTTGCGGAACGGCAATGCATGCGGGATTAATAGGAAAATTTTATATTGAAAAATATGCGGGAATTTCGGTAAACGTCGAACTTGCCTCGGAATTTCGATACAGAAACCCCATATTAAATAAAAACGATATTTTCATCGCACTTTCCCAGTCCGGCGAAACAGCGGATACGTTGGCGGCTTTAAGGCTTGCAAAAAGCCTCGGACTGAAAACGCTTTCGGTTATAAACGTCCGAGGTTCAACGTTAGCTCGAGAATCGGATTCCGTAATTTTTACCAACGCCGGTCCGGAAATAGCCGTTGCCAGCACAAAAGCCTACATTGTTCAAGTTTCCGTAATGTATATGCTTGCAACAAAATTTGCGTTGATTCTAAAAAAAATAACTTTGGCGGAAGCGGAAAAAAACATCGAAATTTTATCCTCCGAAGTGCCAAAAGCCATTGCAAAAGTCATTTCAAAATCGGAAATAATTCGCAACACCGCGCAACGTTTTAAAAATGCAAACAATTTGTTCTTCATAGGAAGAGGCATCGATTGGGCTCTTTCCCGCGAAGCGTCCCTAAAACTCAAAGAAATATCCTATATCCACAGCGAAGCCCACGCCGCGGGAGAACTCAAACACGGCACAATTTCTCTTATAACTCCTCAAACCGACATCATCGCAATTATCACCGATAACAGCATTTCTTCCAAAACAATTTCCAATATCAAAGAAGTAAAATCAAGAGGAGCAACCGTCACATTGCTTTGCGACGAAACATTAGCGTTACCCGCGGAAACCTATGATAATGTCATTTACGTTCCGCACCTTCAAAACAACCTTACGTGCCTTTGTGCGGCGTGCGCTTTTCAACTTTTTGCATATCACACCGCCGATTTTCGCGAATGCGATATAGATAAACCACGCAATCTTGCAAAATCCGTCACGGTTGAATAGCGGAATAATTCTTTGCTCCGCCGTTCCCGCTCGTTTTAATCAATAAAAATACAAATTTTCTCTTTTGCGAATTAATCCGCACATAATCGGAAATAATTATCCTGTAACCAAATCTTACGGAGATGATTAAATGATTTCCAGCGGAAAAGTTGAAATATGCGGCGTTAATACGGCAAAACTTAAAGTTTTGTCGGAAGAGAAAAAAACCGAACTTCTTGCAAAGGTCAAACTTGGCGATGAAAATGCTCGCGAAGAACTTATTAACGGCAATTTGAAGCTTGTTTTAAGCGTAATTCGCCGCTTTTCAAGACGAGGCGAAAATCCCGACGACCTTTTTCAGGTCGGTTGCATAGGACTCATAAAAGCAATCGATAATTTTAACAGCGAAGCATACGACGTAAAATTTTCAAGCTATGCCGTCCCCATGATTTTGGGAGAACTGCGCAGATTTTTCAGAGATAATTCAAGTATTCGAGTAAGCCGCTCCATAAGAGACCTTGCATACAAAGCCCTACAAGCTAAAGAGGAACTCTCAAAAAAGCTTGAACGCGAACCCAAAATCGAAGAAATAGCCAAAGCACTCCAAAGTACCAAAGAAGAAGTTGCCTGCGCACTCGACGCCATAGTGGACCCCGTATCTCTTTTCGAGCCGGTATATTCCGATAACGGCGATTCCATATATATAATGGATCAGCTCAGCGATACAAAAAATACGGACGAATCGTGGCTGGAAAGCATTGCGCTGAATCAGGCGATAGCGTCACTTTCCCCACGAGAAAAAAGAATAATAACAATGAGATTTTACGACGGCAAAACGCAAATGGAAGTCGCACGTGAAATCGACATCAGCCAAGCCCAAGTTTCAAGACTCGAAAAAGGCGCACTGCTCAAAATACGCAAGCAAATAACATAGTGTTTTTCCCGACAAAACCGTCGGGAATTTCAATTTTACCGATAATTCAAAAAACTCTTGACAAATCAACAATTGTTTAGTAAAATGGTATTGTTATATCATCGTTTACGAAAGGAACACACAATGGCAGTAAAATTCATCGAAGATAAAAAAATATTCCGCCTGGACGCCGGCTCCTCGGTATATGTTATGCAAGTGCGCGAAAACGGCTATCTGCAACATCTTTATTACGGAGAAAGTGTGAAAGACGACGACCTGGAATACATCGTTTCAAATTACAATTGGACGCCTTTTCACCCAAAAGCATATGATTCCGTAAACAATAAGGTTTTTTCAACCGATATTCAACCAATGGAATATTCGGTAAACGGCACGGGAGATTTCCGAGTTTCCGCACTTTCAATAAACAGCGTGTGCGGTTCAAACGCAACGGAACTGAAGTATAAATCCCACAAAATAATCGACGGCAAACCGAAATTGGAAGGCTTGCCCGCAACCTATCTCAATAAAGACGATAAAGCGCAAACGCTTGAAATCACAATGATTGACCGATTTTCCGGCGTCGAAGTGAAGCTTTACTATACCGCTTTCGATTCTCTCAACGTAATAACTCGGCACAGCGTTATTCAAAACAACGGCAACGAATCTGTTTTCATCAACCGCGCAATGTCAACTTGCCTCGATTTCTATAACGTGGAAGATTTCGATATTATCCATCTTTACGGAAAATGGGCAAAAGAACGTCAAATCGAAAGAACCCCGCTTCTTCACGGCATAACAAATATATCAAGCAAGCGAGGTTCGTCAAGCCACTACCACAACCCGTTTGTGGCATTGTGCAACAAAACAGCCACCGAAGACAGCGGCAACGTATACGGCGTAAATCTTATATACAGCGGCAATTTTGCCGCCGAAGCGGAAGTCCAAGCCGATGAATCCATACGCCTCATTATGGGCATAAACCCCATAGATTTTTCATGGAAACTCGAAGTCGGTCAAAACTTCACAACTCCCGAAGCGGTTATGGTATTTTCCTCAAACGGCATAGGCGAAATGTCTCGAACATACCACAAACTTTACAACAAAAATCTGTGCCGCGGTTATTGGAAAGATAACAAACGCCCAATTCTGATAAACAATTGGGAAGCAACATATTTCGATTTTGATGACGAAAAGCTCATAAAAATCGCCAAAGGTGCCTCAGAACTCGGCATCGAAATGCTCGTAATGGACGACGGTTGGTTCACAAACAGAATAGGCGAATTCGGCGGACTCGGCGATTGGGAAGTCGATACTTCAAAGTTAAAAGAAGGGCTTTCGGGCTTGTGCAAAAAAATAAACGCCCTCGGTATGAAATTCGGCATCTGGTTCGAACCGGAAATGGTAGCTTCAAACACAAAGCTTTATGCCGAACACCCCGATTGGATTCTTCACGTTGGCAACCGAACCCGCAATCTGGACAGAAATCAAATGGTTCTCGACCTTTCACGCACCGAAGTACGAGATTACCTTTTCCAAAAAATCTCAAGCATTCTAAACAGCGCAAATATATCATACATAAAATGGGATTTTAACCGAAACCTCACGGAAGTCGGCTCTGCCGCTCTCCCGCAAGACAGACAGCTTGAAACTTTCCACCGCTACGTTCTCGGTCTTTACGACCTTCTCGAAAGACTTCACAACGCATATCCCCAGCTTCTTCTCGAAGGCTGTTCGGGCGGCGGCGGCAGGTTCGACCCCGCTATGCTCTATTATTCCCCGCAAATTTGGACAAGCGATAACACCGACGCACTTGACAGATGCAAAATTCAATACGGTTCTTCGCTTTGCTATCCCGCATCCATGACTTCCGCCCACGTTTCTGCTTCACCGTGCCACCAAACGCACCGCGCTTCAAGCTTTGAAACTCGAGGCAACGTCGCAATGGCAGGCTCTTTCGGCTATGAACTCGATTTAAACCTGCTTTGCGAAGAAGAAAAAGAACTTGTAAAAAAACAGGTAAAACAATATCACGAATTTTATAACTGTATTCACTACGGCGATTACTACCGCCTTGTTTCGCCGTTCGAAAACAACTACTGCGCATGGAACTTTGTTTCCGAATCAAAGGACGAAGCTATTATAGTATTCGTCGTAAATCGCGACGGAATTTGCTCAAGATATTTCATAAAGCCCAAAGGTCTTGACCCCAACAAAAAATACAAAGACCAAGAAACCGGCAAAGTATATTACGGCGACACCCTTATGCATTGCGGCATGAAGTTGAACAAACAGTTTAATGACCTGGGAAGCATATTAATACACCTAAAAACTGTCGATTAAAAGCCGATAAATACTGCTAAACTCAAAATAGTAAAATTATTTACAGTATTTGTTTTTGGCGGCTATTAGTATTATGTTATGAATGACAAATGCGTATCCGTTTCGGCGAGTTTGTAGGAAGCGACCATAATTTCAGAATAATCGTCACAAGAGATTCCGTAGAAACCGCCACGATAAGCCGCTTCACAATGCACATTCTTTTGCAAGTTTAAGCGATATTCTCGTAACAATAACGTCTTTCGATAAGGGCGGTTCTCACGGCGGCGCAGACAAAAAATGTTTTTGAATTTCATAAATATATTATCGAAAATTCCGCCCCACGCTTGACGTGAATTTTGCAATAAATATTTCGCTTCCCGGAATTATAGCCGCAAATTCCATCGAACAAAACGGAAAAATGCCGGAAATTCCCGATATAGTTTAACATTCCCAATATGCCCGAACCGCATTTAGGTTCGGGCTTTTTTATATTCCTTATTATTCCGAAGTACACATTTACTTAATCAAAAAAAGTATAATTTTAACAAAAAAACAATTGCATACGGAATAAAACATATAATATAATATGTTAAAAGGGGGTATCAAATATGAAAAAATTTGAATTAAAATCGAAAACCGGCAAAGGTATTGTCCATTCAATTCTTTCGCTCATTGTCATCGCAGTTATGATTGCACGTTTTATTAGAGCCGATTATTATTCGGTATTTCTTTGCGCGCTCACGCTTGCGCTCTTTTACATTCCAGCTTTTGTGGACAGAACTTTTCGTATGAAGCTTCCCACGGAACTTCAAATCGTAATTCTACTGTTTATATTTGCCGCGGAAATTCTCGGAGAAATCGGCAACTTCTATACAAAAATTCCATGGTGGGACACAATGCTCCACACAATCAACGGATTTTTAATGGCTGCAATAGGTTTTTCTCTAATAGATTTGCTTAATAATTCTCCCAAATTTCACATCAAACTAACTCCGATTTTCGTAGCTTTCGTGGCATTTTGCTTTTCAATGACGGTTGGCGTAGTTTGGGAGTTTTTTGAATTTGCAATGGATACTTTTACATCAACCGATATGCAAAAAGATTGGATTGTTCAAGAATTCAACTCGGTTGCGCTAAATCCCGAAAAGCTTAATTCTCCCATAACCGTAAAAGATATTCAAAGCACCGTAATCAACACTGCAAACGGCTCTGTTACAATAAACGGAGGATATCTTGATATAGGTCTTATCGATACAATGAAAGATTTATTGGTCAATCTTGTCGGTGCGGTAGTTTTTTCCGTAATCGGTTATTTTTATATAATAGGACGAAACAAAGGAATGTTCGCTTCAAAATTTATTCCGCAAATGAAAACCGAAGAAGAAGTGTTGGAAACGGAACTCGAAATTCAAAAAATCAAAGAGCAACGAAAACTAAAAAAGAATAAAAAGAAATAACTTAACAACAAAATCAACGGAGTAAATTATATGTATAATTTGAGATACTACGCAATAGGACACTCATATTTAAAACACGGTCCGTTCAATGGGTGGCAAACAGAAGGCTTTTGGGGAATGGCGGCAAGCGAACCTTCAAAAGACTATTTTCACACTTTAATAAGTATTATAAAACAAAATTTTGATTGCAAAATACAATCAATTGCCGAAAATCACGCCGATTTCGAAAGGCTCTGCATTCCAAACGTCACCGAAAACGATTATAAAAATTCTATTCCCTATAAGCATATGCAAGAAGTTATTTGCAATTTCAAACCCAATTTCATAACCGTATTTGTCGGCGGCGGAAATACCGTTGCCAACGACGTAAAATCGTTGACGGAATTTTTTAACGTTCTTTTCGATATGATTAACAGCAATAAACAGCCCGAAACGGTTGTGGTTTTTGTTTATAAATCCGATTTCATAAAAAGCATTGCCGAACCCATCATAAAAAAGTACGGATTTGCGGCAGCAGACGTGTCTTTCATTCACAAAGACCAAACGCGCCAAAATCCATACTACGCTTTTGCCGATTATCCCGAATATGATAAAAAAGCGGCTTCCGGCGCAGTTGAGCTCCGCACTCACCCCGGAAATGTGGGATACAAAAAAACCGCCGAATGTATATTCGAAGCGGCAAAAGAAGAAATAATCCGCAAAATACCGAACGAAATTACGGATAACTCGGATAATAACAATTCTTTTTACAACAACGAAACTTCAACCGAACCCATATATACTTCTTTTCAAAATGTCAGCCCCAAAATGGAGCTCACTTTCGGCGGATTCAACGTTACTTTTACCGATAACAGCGTAAAATTCAGCTCCGCTCCCGGAACCGGAGCTTCCGTAAGCGCTTCAAATTTAAACATCAACGCAAAATACAACACATTTTATGCGGATATGTCCGTAAACTGCACCGAATCATATGACGATAAAATCGAACTTTCCGTTTTTGCGGACGGAAAAGAAGAAAAATTTTCTCTCCCACTAATAAAAAATCAACGCCGCTTATATCAATTCAACATAAGCAATGTTTGCGGAACAATCAATTCTTTCAGACTAACGCCGCATTCCCACGAATGTCTCATAGAACTAAACGCCATCGGCTTTTTAAAGTAAATTTCGCATATTTCCGAATATTCAAAAAAGAACTCGATTTCACATCAAGTTCTTTTTTACTTTCAGTCCCACGTTTGTTGTAATACTACAATAAATAATCGTTTAAAATTTAAAAAAAGCTTGACAAAATTTAATTTTATGGTATAATATTGTTATAAATAAAAATTTTATTGCCGCAAAGGCAGAAAGGATTAAAGCAATGAAAAAATTTATAACCATTATGCTTGCACTCGCACTCTCGATGTCGGTTACTTCATGCAACAAAAACGAATATGACGACGATTTTGACGAACAAAAAACAAAAAAAGAAACCGAAGTTTCTTCAAACTCCGATTCTGACGATGATGACGCAAAAAACACAAAAAAAGAAGACAAAAACTCAAACTCCAAAAAGGATAACCGCAAAAATATGTCCGGCGATGAATACCTTGAATATCTCTTTTCCGACACCGCCGATCTTTCTTCCGCTTTGGAAACAGCCTTAAACAAAAGCACCGAAACAGTTGCCGCAAAAGGAAGCATCAAGCTTTCGTTGGGCAACGGACTGAAAAGCTTTCTTGAAGAGCTCGACGCTTCCGAATACTACGAATTTATAAGCTGGCTTAAAAACGCAAATATCAATTTCGAAACCAACGTAAAAGATTTCGGTCTTATGAACTTTGCGGCAAACATTGGATTAAACAACACCAACATCGCCTCGTTGGATATGACGCTCGATATGGAAAACGGCGCAATATATATGTCAATTCCCGAAGTCAGTGCAAAAACAATCTACGCCGAAATTCCCGATTACGATTACGACTTTACCGAAATTATGAGCGCAACAACCAACCTCATTCCCGACGCCGAAACGCTTACCGAAATAATAAACTGCTATTCCGAAATAATCCTCGAAAATCTAAGTGATGTTGAAAAAGACGATGATAAATTGAAATGCGGCAAAATTTCGCAAGACGCCACAAAGCTTACAATAGCACTCGATACGGAAGATTTTTATAACATTTGCCACGATGTTTTAAAAAAAGCTTCCAAGGATAAATCAATCGAAAAAATTGTCGAAAAGTTCGCAGAATTCATATTCAACGCAAATCCCGACAATTATTACGACGATGTGGATTCCATGATGGACGATTACCGTGAATCCATCCAAAATGCACTCGAAGACATCGAAGCAACCGACATTGATGAAATGGACGACATTGATATCAACCTTGAACTTTGGACAAACGCCCAAGATGAACTGATAGGAATTGCCATTCAAAATGACAGCGATGAAATTTTCAAATATGTATATGTAAATAACGGAAAAAATTTCGCTTTAAGCTTAAACGTTAACGAAGAAGAATATGTTTCCGGAAGCGGCACGGTTTCGGGCAACAAACTTTCCGGCGATATTTCCATATCCTCCGATTATTATGATATTTGCTCCATAGAGCTCGAAAATTTCCAACTTTCCGACGGAATACTCAGCGGTGCCGCAACGGTCACTCTTTCCGAAGATTTAATCGCTTATCTCGATATGCCGGAATTTTTCAACGATTGCACATTCAAACTTGAATTCGAATCCAATGCAAAAAAATCATCCAAAGAATCTATCGCCTTAACCGTACTTTATAACAACAAGGACGTTGCAACGCTTTCAATCACCGCCGAAGAAACAAACTATAAAAATGTTACCGTTCCGAATAACGCTCTTGATTTTTCCGATACCGACGCTATCCAAACATATGTGGAATCACTTTCGCTTAACAAAATCATAAGCAATTTGAAAAAGGCGGGAATGATTGATGAACTTGTAAATACGGTTCAACAAGTACAAGATATGCTTGAATCGGAATTCTGATTTATTCAAAACTCCAATTAAACATCATACATAAGTAACGCAATACGCCTTACCGAAAGTACCAATCTTTCGGTAAGGCGTATAAATTATGTGTCCGATTTTCTTCAAACACTTAAACAACACTACTTTTTTGTTTCCCATTGTTTTGCAAATTCTTAACCGCAAAATACGGCATTTTTTGTTTTCAAAATCGAATATTATAACCGCTTTCGGCATACAAATTAATAAAAAGTCTTTTTATTTAAGAAAGGAAACAGCCTATGGAAAAAACATCTTCCGTCGGAACTCGCTCAAAAAACAACATTCCGTGGCGCATTGCACGCGCATTAATCGTCGGACTAACAACGTTTGCGATTTGCGTTTTTACATTCCCTCTCTTGCTGTTAAAACTCGACGCTCCCGAAAATTACATTGCCGCATCCGCTGTAATAATCGTTGCCGTTTCGTCATTTGCCGGAGCTTTTGCCGCCGCAAAAGGAAGCGAGAGAAGCTTTTTTATTTCCGGAACTTTGTGTTCTCTTTCCGTCATACTCATTCTTGTAACGGCGTCGCTGATTTTTTCAAAAAACGACGGAAACAAAAATTATCTTTATTCGGGAATACTCTATTCGGTGGGTACGGCATTTTCAATGCTCGGTGCAAAAATTTCAAGCGGTACCGGCAAAAAAAAGAAAAGAAGACGCTAAAAACACAAAAGCGTACAGCATTTGGAGTGAACCCAAGGCAATAGACACGAAAAAGAAAAGCGTTTTCGTAGAATA
>CAZJCI010000011.1:0-18578 GCA_964544455.1 uncultured Oscillospiraceae bacterium | reverse complement strand
CCCAATGTAACTTCCACTCCAAATTCCACTATGGAATTTACTTTGGGAATTCACTCAACAAAAATATTTGCTTTTTTTATCGAAAATCCCTTGACGAAAACAAAAATACGGAGTAAAATATTATATTACAGAATTTGTTCGCAAGGGGGAATTTCATGAATAAAATGTCTTATGAATATTTGCCGAAATACGGTCCGATTCGGTCTGTAAAAATCGACGCATGGAAATATCCCTACAAAAACTTTTGCCAAAACAAAAACATAAGCAAAACGGATTATGCAAAATATAAAGAACTTCTTTATAACAAAATTCCGTTCGAATCCGACAATAAAGCATATCTCACCGCTCTTTCGGCTTATTTTGCAAGCTCGCTTCTCAACAACGCCGAAAACCAAAGCGATGAAAGCGTAATTTCGGGACTTCTCAATCTTTACGACGTTTACCTGAAAAAAATTCCGATGTTTGCGGCGCGTGTTCCTGAGTGGATATGCGATTTTTGCCTTATTAAAGAATCTCCCGAAGTTTTTTTTCAAATTTGCGTTTCACGTATGTTTAACGCATTTTTTGCAAACGATTATTTCATATGGAGTTGCGTTTCGTCTTTTTTGCAAGGCAATATTGCCGACGCCGAAGAAAAAACAATGCTTGCCTTAAACGGACTTTGCCGCAACGATTATAAACGTTTTTTGCATCGAAATTCTCAGGTCAAGCTTTACGAAAGCGCAATACGCGCCGTTATGCCGCAAGTGTTCCGAAAAGCGGCGCCGGAAAACGGAAAGGATTTTTTCGTGCCGCCGCCCAAAACCGTGTTCCGCAACGCATATTCGGGGCTTGCGTGCAAAAGCGAAGTCTTAAAAACTTTTGAAATAGTCTATATCCCTTTTTCCGAATGTTCCTCTCTTTGCTCGCTTACAACCGAATCGGTTAAATATACCGAAAATCTCATTCGGCAAGGAAGCGGCATAAAATCCAAAATTCCCGGAATTTCGCTTCCCGTCGATTACCGAAAACTTATTTCGGATACGTTGCGAGAACGTTTTCCCAATTTTTTGCCGCCGCTTTCAAAAGTCGGACGAAAGCCCAAAAAATTCGACGGAATTTTGGCAAAGGCAAATTCTGAAAAAGAAAACTTTGCGCCAACGTCGGAACAAGTCGAAAAGTTCAGCGTCGATTTAAAAAAAGCCGAAAAACTTGAAGCCGAATCGTGGCAAATAGCGGAACTCTTTGGCGGCGATTACGGAAACGACGAAATAACCGTAAACCTTTGCAAAACGGAAAATGCCGAAAATCCGCCCTCAAAAAGTCTATCCCCCAATTCCCCAATCGATTCGAAAAAACACAAAACAAACGTTCCCGAAGAGTGGAAAGACTTTTTTGAAACGCTTTCCCAAACCGAAAAAGATTTTATGAGTTGCATTGCCCAAGGCAAAAATACCGTCGCTTTTTCCAAAAAGCTCGGAGGACTTCCGCTCGGATTTGCGGATTCGATTAACGAAAAAGCGTCGGAAACATACGGCGATATCGTTATCGACGTTCAAACGGAAATTCCCAAGTTTTGGGACGATTACAGTATGGAACTTTGCCGGATATTCGCTGATTTAAATAACACGGAGGTGCAGTAAATGACGGAAGATAATATAAAAATTTCCAGAAGAGTGTTGGGAATACTTTTAAATTCAATAAGCGCAGGCGTTGTGCCGCGAAGCGGGCTTGAATATATAGCCATAGGAAGAAACCGCGAACTTGCCGCATTGATTGGCGACCTCGAAAACATTGCGGACGGAATGTGCGCCGTAAGATTTATTGTCGGACGTTACGGAAGCGGAAAAAGCTTTCTTTTAAGATTGGTGGAAAACCACGCTCTTGCCGAAGGCTTCATAACCGCAAGTGCCGATTTGTCGCCCGAACGCCGACTTGCCGGAACAAGAAATCAGGGACTTGCAACATATAGGGAACTCATAAAAAATCTTTCCTGCAAATCCGCTCCGGACGGCGGCGCGTTGCCGGGAATACTCTCAAGGTGGCTCGGCAATGTGGGCACGGCGGCTGTTGCAAGCGGAAAAGACCCCGATACCGAAGAATTTTCAAAATGCGTGCGAGGCGAAATATTCGGCGTTTGCACAAAACTTGAAGGACTTGTAAACGGGTTCGATTTTGCAAAGGTAATTTGGAGTTGGTATAACGGCTATTCCCAAGGCAACGAAACGTTGCTTGCCTCGTCGCTGAAATGGCTTCGCGGCGAATATTCAACCAAGCTTGAAGCAAGAACCGAACTCGGCGTCGCCTCAATCATAAACGACGAAAATTGGTACGATTATATAAAGCTCATTGCGCTTTTTGTGCGGGAAATAGGCTATAAAGGACTGATAATCTATTTTGACGAATGTGTGAATCTTTATAAAATCCCCAACCGAATTTCCCGAGAAAACAATTACGAAAAAATACTTTCAATGTTTAACGATACAATGCAGGGAAAAGCGGAAGGGCTGGGAATATATTTCGGCGGAACCCCCGAATTTCTTGAAGACGCAGGCCGAGGACTTTACAGCTATGAAGCTTTGCGCTCCAGACTTTCCGAATCAAAATTCGTTTCCGAAGAAAACCCGAATCTTAAAAATTATATAACGCCGGTCATAAAGTTGTCCCCTCTCAACGGCAACGAACTTTTCGCATTACTGAAAAAACTCGAAACTATTCATAATTTATATTATAAATGCGAAATCAAAACAAGCGACAAACAAAAAATCGAATTTCTGAAAATATACGAAGAAAGAATGGGCTCAAACAGCTTGCTGACTCCCCGAGAAGTAATAAGAGATTATTTGTCCGTTCTCAATTTGCTTATGCAAAATCCCGAAGCAACGTTCGAAAATCTCATAAAGCCCGAACCGCAAAACCTTGAAACGCCAAATCAAGCTACGGACGAATTCGATTCGGCTTTTGCAAAATTCGAACTTTAATCAAACCGCAAGAGGTAAAAATGCAAGATACTTTTTCAAGGCTCGCACCGTTTATAAAAGAATATATTTTCCGTTCCGGGTGGCACGGCTTAAAAGCGGTGCAGGAGCAAGCAATAAATGTAATATTGGACACGGAAGATAATTTGTTGCTTTCCTGCGGAACGTCAACCGGAAAAACCGAAGCCGCATTTTTTCCCATATTGACGGAAATCCAAAAAACATCGGCAAACGGAACTGCCGTTCTTTATATCGCGCCGCTGAAAGCATTGATTAACGACCAATTCGATAGAATTTCACAGCTTTGCAAAACG
This sequence comes from uncultured Oscillospiraceae bacterium, assembly GCA_964544455.1. Lineage (GTDB taxonomy): Bacteria > Bacillota > Clostridia > Oscillospirales > CAG-382 > SIG622. The sequence continues at coordinate 15,307 of CAZJCI010000011.1, read as the reverse complement.
GCGGGAATAAACGTTTTTCATCGGCACGGCGATGTTTCCGGAAATAACAAAGAAAAATTTTTGCAAACTCCCTCCGGCATTTTGCAAACAACTCCGGAATCCTTGGAAGGACTGCTCGTATGCCGCGCTTCGGAAATAAATACCCTTTTTTCTTCCCTAAGATATATAGTAATAGATGAACTTCATTCGCTTTTCGAAAACGACAGAGGAGCTCAAACCTTGTGCCAAATTGCAAGAATTATGCGCATTGCGAAAGTTAATCCCCGAATAGTAGGGCTTTCCGCAACAATCGGAAATACGCAAGCCGTTTGTAAAATGCTGTCGTCATGCAACGGAAGAAATACGGTGTGCCCAAAATTCAATTCGGAAAAAAAGCAAGTTTCTTTGATGTTCGAATATTTCGAAAATCAAAAAAACGGCGAAGAATTTATCTATCAAGCCGTAAAAAATAAAAATTCCGTCGTTTTTTCAAACAGCCGAGACGAAACCGAAAAAATAACGTCGTCTTTGCGAAAAATCGCCGAAAACCGCCGCAATAACATAAATATTTATATACATCACGGCAACATATCAGCCCCGCTGCGCCGTCAAGCCGAAGAAGCCCTAAAAAAACCGTCGCAACACACCGTGGTTTGCTCAACTTCCACCTTGGAACTCGGCATAGATATAGGTCAACTCGAAAGAGTTGTTTCCGTGGGAACGCCAAATACCGTTTCGGGTTTTTTGCAAAGAATGGGACGTTCCGGAAGACGCGGAGGCACTCCCGAAATGCTTTCGGTTTTTTGGAATGAAGAAAAATCATATTCGGATTATAATTCGCTTCCTTTTTCGCTTTTGCAGGCAATTGCAATAGTGGAACTTTATAAAAGGGAACGCTTTGTCGAACCGCCCGTAAACAAAAAATATCCGTTCAGCCTTTTGTGTCATCAAACACTTTCGGAACTTGCCTCAAGCGGAATAGGTCTTATGTTGCCGGAACTTGCGCGAAACGTTTTAAGCTTGCCGCCTTTTGCCGATATTTCAAAAGACGATTATAAGTTGATTCTTTCGTTTTTATACAAAAACGGTCAAATAGAAAAAACGGACGACGGCAGAATAATCGTAGGTCTTAAAGCCGAAAAAAACGTTGCTTCCTACAGATTTTTTTCAGTTTTTAAAGAAGAAATCAGTTATACCGTAAAAAGCGCAAACGGAGCGCAAATCGGCACGATTCCGCAAGTCGTTTTTCCCGGCGAAAAATTCACTCTTGCGGGCAGAGGCTGGGTTTGCCTAAAGCTGGACGACAAAGCCCGAGTAATTTACGCTCAAAGTTCGGACGGCAAAATATCTTTTAACAGCCGAGGAAGTTTTTTCGGCATAAACAACAAAATAGCGGAATATACGGCAAAAATACTTTCGGAAAACGAAATATATCCCTATCTTGGCGTCGGTGCGGCAAAAAAACTTGCCGAAGCAAGAAAATACGCCGAACAAACAGAAATTTTGAACTATCCTATTCACTATGTGGGAAACGACCTGTGGACGTTTTTTCCGTGGCTTGGAAGCAACGCAATGAACACGCTGTGCCGATGCATAAAAAAATATACCGACGGAATTTTAACAAGCGAAACAACGGTTGAAAATCCGTATGTGCTGTCTTTCAAAATGGAAAAGGAAAATTTAAGCGAGTTTAAAAGAATAATGCGTGAAAGTCTGTGTTCAAACAGTTTTAATGCAACGGAATTAATCGAAAAAAACGAAAGCTGTTTTACGGAAAAATACGATTATCTTGTTCCCAAACAATTGTTGCAAAAAGCCTATGCGACGGACAAAACGGATATAAACTCGGTCAAAAAAATCATAGAATCGCTTTAACATAAAAACGCAAAACGGAGGTGAAGCTTGTGCTGTTTGATATTCGTTCGGACGGATATATAAATACGTCGGTACGGGAAGTGTGCGAATTTTTAAAAAGAAGCGGCGACGCATACGTCGGCACGGCAACGCTTCCGCTGAAAAAAATGAAAAAAGGCGTTAAGTTTCACCGTGAGTTTCAAGAAGCTCAATGCAAGGAATACGAAAATTACAACGCCGAATACCGAATGTCACTGGAAGAAACAATAGAGCCGCCGTTCGTCCTTAACATTTGCGGCATTGCCGACGGTGTTGCGCTCGGCAAAAACGACGACGTTGTTATAATAGACGAAATCAAAACAACCTCCAAAAAAGTTTCGGAGCTGGATTTCGGCAGCATACCGCAATATGACCTTCAGCTTTATTGCTATGCATATATGTATATGCGCCTGAACGGTAAAAAAAGCGTTGTAATTCGGCTTATTTATCATAATTGCGATACCCAAGAAACCAATATTCTCGAAAAAAAAGCAGAATTTTCCTTTGCAAAAGAAAAGTTCGACGAAATGTGCAAAGAACTTTTGGTTTGGGTAAAATTTATATACGAACACATAAAAAAAAGAAACGAAAGCGTCAACAACTTGCAATTTCCGTTCGGTTCATACAGAAAAGGGCAAAAGGAACTGTGCGCCGCCGTATACAGAGTTATACGGGACAGTCAAAATTTGTTTGCTCAAGCTCCCACGGGAATAGGAAAAACAATATCCACTCTTTTTCCCGCCTATAAGGCGTTGGGCAATGAAACGGGCGAAAAAATTTTTTATCTTACCGCAAAAACCGTTCAACGAAACGTTGCGGCGGAAACAATCGAAAAAATGCGCAAAAACGGACTTTATACCCGTGCAATTGTGCTTACGGCAAAAACCAAAAGTTGCCTTTCGCAGGGCAACTGTATGCCGCATCTGTGCAAATATTCCGCCGCATGCTTCGAAAGAATGAACGGCGCGCTTTGGGACGTAATAAACAACGAATACTTAATAACGCCCGAAATTATAGCAAAATATGCCGAAAAACATTGCGTTTGCCCGCACGAGTTGGCTCTTGACGTAAGTATGTTTTGCGATTGCGTTGTGGGCGATTATAATCATCTTTACGACCCGCAAGCCGCTCTTCAACGCTATTTTTCCGTAGGCGGGAATTACATCGCGCTTGCGGACGAAGCCCACAATTTGCCCGACAGAGCAAGAGATATGTATACCGCCGCGCTTTCGCAAACAGAGCTGAAAAAAGCCTGCAAAGCCCTTAAAGACGCGCCGCAAAAATTAAAAAGAAGCTTTTCTTCCGTTGCCCGAATTTTGCAAAAAACAGGCAAAAATATGACGGAAAACAACGAAAACCGCAGATTGTTCGAAAAAAACGCCGTCGTGGAATTCGAATCGGCTGTCGAAAAGCTTTGCGAATGCTATAAAGACTTTTTGGGAGACGATATTTGCCGAACCGAAAAAGAACAAACTCTCGAAACGTTTTTTAACTGTAATTTTATGGCTCAAATAATTATGACGGCATACGAATACCCAAATTGCTTTAGAATTTATGCCGAAACGGACGGAAAAGAAACGGTTATGCGTTATGCCTGCACAAATCCTTCTCCGATTATTCGTTCAATATGCGAAAGCATAAGAACCACCGTATATTTTTCCGCAACGCTGAGCCCGTTTGCATATTATACGGAACTGCTTGCAATGGATAACGAAAACGATAAATACATACGCCTTCCGTCACCGTTTAATCCGCAAAATCATCTTGCGTTAATCTACGGAACCTTATCAACCAAGCTTAAAGACCGCAACGAAAAAAGCTACAAAAAAGCGGCTGAAATAATCCGTTCCGCCGTAAAATGCAAAATCGGAAACTACCTTGCGTTTTTTCCGTCCTTTCAATATTTGGAAAACGTCCTTACGGAATTTAACAACGCATATCCCGAAATTCAAACCGTCGCTCAGGAAAATTCCATGACCGACGAAAAAAGGCAAAGCTTTCTCAAGCGTTTCGAAGAATACGGAAACGAAACTCTTGTGGGGTTTGCCGTGTGCGGCGGGCTTTTTTCGGAGGGAATAGACCTAACCGGCGAAAAACTTTCCGGCGTAATTGTGGTGGGAACGGGAATGCCGTCCGTTTGTTTCGAAAGAGATTTAATTCGTTCGTCGTTCGAAGACGGAACTTGCAAAGGTTTTTTATATGCGTACACATATCCGGGCTTAAACAAAGTTTTTCAATCCGCGGGAAGAGTAATAAGAACCGAAAGCGACGTCGGATTCACCGTGCTGTGCGACGACCGCTATAAAACAAGCGAATATTATACGAAATTTCCGCCTCAATGGAACGGCAATATGAAATATGCGGGCACACCCCAAAAGTTGGAAAAAGAAATTTCGGACTTTTGGAACGGAATAAAAATTTCCGAAAAATAACGCCGAGTTTCACATTCAATTTGCCGCAACGCTTCAATTTTAAAAATCAACAAAATGTCAGCTTCCGCCAACCGGTGATAAAAACTCCCGAAAACAGCGTTTTTGCCGTTTTCGGGAACTTTTTTGCCGTTTTAAATTTTGCAACCGTTGCATACATATTCGGTTCAATACGGTTACCGCCTATGAGTGTATGTAAGTCGGTTATAATAATAAGCATAGCATATCGGCTTGCATATATTAGCGTATAAATCAAAACAACCAACCTAACCATAGAAAAAACGCAAATTTGCAAAACTTTCCTTATTTTGAGGAAAGATATTCGTCTATCGCTTTTGCGGCGGCTTTTCCCGCGCCCATTGCCGAAATAACCGTTGCCGCGCCGGTAACCGCGTCGCCTCCGGCATAAACAGCTTCTTTTGTGGTTTTTCCGGTTTCTTCCTCAACAATTATCCCGCCTCTCGAGTTTACTTCAAGCCCCTTTGTTGTGGACTTTATAAGCGGGTTCGGCGATGTCCCAATCGACATAACAACAGCGTCAACGTCAATAACAAATTCGCTGTTCGGAATTTCAACCGGTCTTCTTCTGCCTTTTGCGTCGGGTTCGCCAAGTTCCATTTTAACGCATTTTATGCCGGTAACAAAACCGTTTTTGGGATCACGCTTGTCTTCGGAGTTTTCATATCCCAAAATTTCCACGGGATTTGTAAGAAGTTTAAATTCAATTCCTTCTTCCTGCGCGTGTTCCACTTCTTCACGTCTTGCGGGAAGTTCCTGCATGGAACGTCTGTATACTATGTATACCTTTTCCGCGCCAAGTCGCAATGCGGTTCTTGCGGCGTCCATAGCAACGTTACCGCCGCCCACAACCGCAACTTTGCCGCCTTTCATAATGGGCGTATCGGGTTCGTCCGCATAAGCTTTCATAAGGTTGCTTCGGGTTAAAAACTCGTTTGCCGAATAAACGCCCTTAAACGATTCTCCGGGAATACCCATAAAGTTCGGAAGACCTGCGCCCGAACCTATGAAAACCGCTTCAAAGCCCATTTCGAAAAGTTCGTCCACCGTAAGCGTTTTTCCTATAATCATATTTGTTTCAACGTCAACGCCCATGGAAATAAGCCCGTCAACTTCTTTTTGAACAATCGCTTTGGGAAGTCTGAATTCCGGAATACCGTATACAAGCACGCCTCCGGCAGTGTGCAACGCTTCGAATATTGTTACTTTATATCCCTTTTTGGCAAGGTCGCCCGCGCAAGTAAGCCCGGAAGGTCCCGAACCTATAACCGCAACTTTATGACCGTTGGGTTCGGCGCACTCAAGTTTTTCTCCGCTGTGAGCCATATGCCAATCCGCCACAAAGCGTTCAAGTCTGCCGATTCCCACTGGTTCGCCCTTAATTCCTCTGACGCATTTTGATTCGCATTGAGTTTCCTGCGGACAAACTCTGCCGCAAACGGCGGGCAGGCTGGAATCCCGGCTTATAATTTTATAAGCCCCCTCAAAATCGCACTCTTTAATTTTTGCAATAAATTCGGGAATTCTTATGTTTACGGGACATCCGCCCACGCAAGGCATATTTTTACAGCCCAAACATCTTAATGCTTCGTCAACTGCGGTTTCTTCCGAATATCCCAAAGCGACTTCGGAAAAATTACGCGCTCTGACCGACGGTTCTTGCGTCGGCATAACGTTCTTTTTGGGATTCATATTTGCTTTTGCCATTTTATTTTACCTCCTGCTTAAAGAGATTACAGGTTTTTTCATGCGCTCTGCGTTCAAAATCCCTGTACATATTGCCTCTCATCATAGCTTCGTCAAAATCCACCTCATATCCGTTAAAATCAGGACCGTCCACACAGGCAAATTTTGTAACTTTTTTTCCGTCAACGTTAAGAGTAAGTCGACAACCGCCGCACATTCCGGTTCCGTCAATCATAATCGGGTTCATCGAAACCGTGCACGGAATTCCCGTAGGCTTGGTTGCTTCAACAACAAATTTCATCATAACAAGCGGACCTATGGCAATAACCTTATCGAACTTTTCGCCCTTTTCAAACATTTCGTTAAGCGGTGCGCAAACGTTGCCTTTTCTTGCATAGCTGCCGTCGTCCGTCATAACGAAAAGTTCCTTGGAACAAACGCGGAACTCGTCTTCCAATATAACCAAATCTTTCGAACGAAAACCAATAATCGAAGTTACCTCAACGCCTCTTGCATTCAGCTCTTTTGCAATCGGAAGCGCAATGGCGCAACCCACGCCGCCGCCCACAATGCAAACCTTTTTCAAATTTTCAAGTTCGGTGGGAACTCCCAAAGGTCCAGCAAAGTCCCTAATATATTCTCCTTCGTTTTTGTGATTCAGCTTTTCCGTTGTCGCACCCACTATTTGGAAAATAATTTTAACCGTGCCCGCTTCTCTGTCATAGCCGGCAACCGTCAAAGGAATTCTTTCTCCGTTTTCGTCAACCCGCAAAATAATAAACTGTCCGGGTTGAGCCTTTCTTGCAACAAACGGAGCTTCAATGTCCATCATTGTAACCGTTGGATTAAGTACGGTTTTTTTCGCTATTTTGTACATATCGTTGCATCTCCTCAAATTTTGCAATAATAAATTTTCACTCTTACTATTATACAATGATTTATTATCAAAAGCAACAGTTTTTTTTGTACATTTATCAGTTACTTTGGAACTTTAAGTCTTTTTTGGAAAAACCATTATATAAAATGCCCAATTTCCGCAAAAAAACAACAATCAAACCGCACTTGCCCTAAAGCGTTACACTTTATACTTGAAATTTTGCAAAATATGTGTTATAATGTCATTGTATTCTCAATATAAGCGGATTTACCGCAATAATTTCGGAGGTATATAATGAACATAACGGAAATAAAAAACGCAATAAACGGCGGCGAATACGATAAAGCGTTTGTTGCGCTTTACGGCGCCGATTTCAACAAAGAATCGGTATATGCAAGATATTTAAAGGCAATCGACGGCTTTTCGGAATTCTACGGCGATAAAATCAACGCCGAAACCCAAATAAACCTTTTCTCCGTTCCGGGCAGAAGCGAAATAATAGGAAACCACACGGACCATAACCATGGCAAAGTTGTTGCGGCGGGAATTTCTCTCGACATCATCGCCGTTGCCGCCAAAGTTCCCCAAAACGAAATAAGAATCAAATCCGAAGGTTTCGAAGAAGACGTGTGCGATATTGCCACCGCAAGTCAAATTGTGGAATTGCAAAAATTCAAAGCGGCGGCAATAGTAAGAGGAATGTGCGACGGCTTCCTTAAAAACGGCTATAACGTCGGAGGCTATTGCGCTTTCACCACCTCAAACGTGCTTAAGGGCTCGGGACTTTCTTCCTCGGCTGCTTTCGAAGTAATGGTCGGCAATATTCTTAACTTTTTCTATAACAACGGCAAAATAGATAACGTCGAAATTGCCAAAATCGCTCAATATTCCGAAAACGTGCATTTCGGAAAGCCGTGCGGACTTATGGACCAAACCGCGTGCGCAGTGGGCTCGTTTGTGGCAATAGATTTCCAAAATCCCCAAAAGCCCGTTGTGGAAAAACTTCCGTTCGACCTTTCCTCACACGGCTATTCGCTTTGCATAGTAAATACCGGCGGCAATCACGCCGACCTTAACGAAGATTACGCTTCCGTACCCGCCGAAATGAAATCAGTCGCAAAATATTTCGGCAAAGAAGTTTTGCGGGATGTGGATAAAAATCAAATAATCGCCAATATCCCCGCTTTGCGAGAAACCGTCGGCGACAGAGCCGTAATGCGCGCGCTCCATTTCTGCAACGAAAACATAAGAGTCGGCAACGTAACCCGGGCTTTGCGTGAAGATAACATCGAAGGATTCCTTAAAGGCATAAAAGAATCGGGACTTTCTTCTTCAACAATTCTCCAAAACACATATACCGTAAAAAATGTGCAAGAACAGGGAATTTCCCTTGCGCTTGCCGTGGCGGGACAGGTTTTGGATTCAAAGCCCGGAACGGCATACCGAGTTCACGGCGGCGGCTTTGCCGGCACAATTCAAGCCTTTGTTCCGGATAAATATTTGGACGAATTCAATTCGGTTATGAAAAGCGTGTTCGGCAACGAAAGCTCCTATGTTCTTAAAGTCCGTCCCTACGGTGCGGTAATGCTTGAAAACTTGAAGTAATAACGCCAATGGCAAAAAAATATAAATACAGATATTCCAAAAAATCCGCTTCAACGTCAGAAAAAATAAATAATTCCAAAGAATCGTCCGCAATGGGCATAAGCGCAAAAAAAAGAATGTTTTTGCTGCTTGGTTGGTCTGCGGCGGCGGTGGGAATCTATGTTGCGCTTTCCAAAAATCATTTCATATATTCTTTGTGGTTTTTCGCTTTTGTTCTTACGGTTTCGGCAATACTTTATTTAATAAACGAAATCAGACTTGCCAAATGCTCAAACTTAAACAAAGAAAATTCGGAAGAATACAAAAAACTTGCAGACCGCAAAAAATATTTGCTCATCGTTATGATTCCATCGGTTTTCATAATAATGTACGATTTCATAAGTTCCCTAATAAAAATATTTGTTTAACTAAAATCGGGTGCAATTCTCATTACGGTTTTGTACCCGATTTTTCACATCTTTTTTCACTCTCACGAAAGGAGCAATCGCAATAGAACTTACAGTGAAAATTTGCAATATCCTTATTGCCGCCATAGGAGCTCTTTATGCCTATCAAATAATGTATGTGATAATCGGGCTTTTTTTCACCAAAAAGTTCAAACAAGCGGTAAATTATCATAAATACGCAATCATAATATCCGCTCGAAACGAAGAAAAAGTAATAGGCAATCTGTTGGACAGCATAGCAAAGCAGAATTATCCCCAAAATATGCTTTCCGTTTTTGTGGTTGCGGATAACTGTACGGATAAAACCGCCCAAATAGCAAGAGCCCACGGAGCTGTGTGCTATGAAAGATTCGATAAGTCGCATTGCACAAAAGGTTATGCCCTGCAATATCTTTTCCGAAAAATAGAAGAAGATTACGGCATAAAAAATTTCGAAGCCTATATGGTTTTCGACGCCGATAATCTTTTAAAAAGAGATTACATAAAACGTATGAACGACGCTTTCGACAGCGGCGAAAAAATAGTAACGTCATACCGAAACACAAAAAATCTCGATTCGGGTTTTATTGCCGCAGGCTATGCCCTCCATTGGGTACGAACCTGCCGATTTACAAGCCGCGCAAGGTCGTTTTTGGGAGTTTCCGCATGGGTTCAGGGGTGCGGCTTTATGTTTGCAAACGAACTCATAAAAGACGGTTGGAACTTCACCTCCCTAACGGAAGACAGAGCCTTTTCCATTTCGGCGGTAATAAACGGATATAAAATAAGCTATCAGCACGAAGCTGAGTTCTACGACGAACAACCCACCGATATAAAAACCGTTATGCGGCAAAGAATACGCTGGGCAAAAGGTCACGTCGGCGCGTTTTCGGAATATTGGCAAAAGCTGATAAAGGGAATATTCACCCAAAAAGAATTAATCAAAAAGTGGAATTGCTACGATATGCTTGTAACAATGATGCCGTACAGCATACCTTTCGTTCCGCTGAAACTTATTAAATTTGCCGCGGAAACCGCAATCGCATTTTCCGTAACGCTGTTCGGTGCGGAACTTCCCGTAACAATAATAAAATTGCTTGTTTCCGTTGTTTTCGAACACTTTTGCGTAATTCCCATGGCGCTTTTGCTTTTTGCAATGGAATATAAAAGATTAACCGAAATAAAACCGCACAAAGCGTTTTTCTATTCGCTGATGTTCCCGCTTTTCGATATAGTCGGCGATATTTGCACATGGCTTGCGCTTTTTTGCAAAGTGGCGTGGAAACCCATACCGCACGGCGAAAGCATAAAAATCGACGAAATCGAAAACAAAGTGCCGTCACGGCAAAACCAAGAAAAAATATAAATAAACGGACGTAAAATTGATATGGATATGCCCCCAAAAAGTGTCTGACTTTTGGGGGCATATCCAATCCCAACGCTTATTCCGATTAAACTCGGAATTCGTTGTTTAACGTCCGTTTTTCGTTATCTCACGGCAACTCCGTCAAAATACCAAACGCCGCCGCTTTTTTCGGCATATATTTTTTGAACCGAAGTTCCGTCCGTATGTTTTTTAATCAAACATACTTTATTTTCGTCAACGCTTTCAACGGAATAAGCATATTTAAAACCGTTTTTGTCGGTCGAACTTTGCGTTTCCGCACAATAAAGCTTTCCGTTTTCTTCAATATAAGAACTGAAATCAACGTCGGAAACAAACCCGCCCGTAAAATATCCGCCGTATATCTTTTTCAATTCTTCAAGCGAATTAACGTTATAATAAAGAACTCGGTGATATTCCGTAAGATAACCGTTTGAATTGTTTTCGATAATCACGTCATAGCCGTCAAGCTCGTATTGCTGAAACAGCATTGTGTAATAAAATTCCTCCGCTTCAATGTATCGGCTTATAATCGCCTGCGCTTCTGTTTCCGAAACGGAAAACTTCAAATCTTTTTCCCCGTCAACGTCGGTTTTTTCGTCCGAAGAAGAATCGTCTTTTTTTTCGTTTTCTTCTTGTTTGACCTCTTTTTCGTCGTCGGATTCTTTTTCAGAATCCGAAACGTTCGCCGAAACAACGTCTTGTTTATTTTCGTTCGGTTTGTCCGAGTCGGAGTTTTCCTGCCGATTGTCCGTCGGCGTATTTTCCGTAACGCCGTTTTCCGTCACGCTTCCGTTGTCAAACAGTGCGGAAAGGTCGGTTTTGCCTTTTTGGTTCGTGCCGCACGAAAAAAGAACAAGCGAAAACATAAGTATAAAAGCGGAAAGCATAATCTTTTTCAAAAGTATCATTCCTTTAAAATTTAATCATATATCATATTTTGCAAAACGTTAAAACCCGCAATAAAATAACTGTCAAATTTTCCGCCCCCGCGCAAATAAAGCGATTGTTCGGCTTGTTGCAAAAAACGTGCCATGAAAAGCTTTTCCGTCAAGGGCAAACAACCGCAGTCGCCGTCGGAAGAAGCAAAATATACCTTGTTTTGCGGAAAAACGCAAAAACCTCGGTTTTCGGCAAAACGACCGATACCGAAAGATACGCTTAACCGTCCGATTGCCTGTTGCTTTTATTATATTTATTTTGCCCGCTTAAGCTCGGACGGAATTTTCTTGCCTTTAAAATAATATTCTTTGTCGTAATCGTTAATTTCTCTCAAAATTCTGCACGGATTTCCCACTGCAACAACGTTTGCGGGTATATCTTTTGTAACCACGCTTCCCGCACCGATAACCGAATTATCTCCAATGCTTACGCCCGGAACAATAACCGCACCCGCTCCGATCCAACAGTTTTTGCCGATATGTACCGGAATGTTATATTGATATGCTTTTTCCCTAAGCTCCGGCAATATGGGGTGTCCACCCGCCGCAATCGTAACGTTCGGGCCTATCATCGTAAAACTTCCTACATATATGTCCGAATCGTCAACCGCAGTAAAATTAAAATTCACATAAACGTTGTCGCCGAAATGAAGGTTTTTTCCGCCCCAATTTGCGTGAAACGGCGGTTCAATATAACAGCCCTCCCCAATTTCGGCAAACATATCCTTAAGCATTGCAGTTCGTTTTTCAATTTCCGAAGGACGTGTGGCGTTAAAATCATAAAGCTTTTCAAGACATATGCGTTGCTCCGCAAGAATTTCACCGTCGTCGGAAATATATAATTCCCCGCTGTGCATTTTTTCGAATTTTTGTTTGCTCATTTTAATTCTCCAAAAATCGAATTATCTTATCGCTTAATGTCGCCGTCGTCAAATCTGTCGCCGCATTCGGGGCAGAATTTCGGCGGATTTTTGGGGTCTTCGGGTTTCCACCCGCATTTGTCGCAAGCATAAAGAGGTTCGCTTTCCGGCTTTTTCTTTCCGCAATTCAAACAGAATTTCCCCGTGTTCACATTGCCGCATTCGCATTTCCAACCGTCCTCCGGTTTCGGCGCGCCGCATTCCGTGCAGAATTTTCCGTCGTTGCCGCTTTTTCCGCACGTACAGTTCCAAAGCAAAGCGGCTTTTTCGGCTTCCGCTTTTGCCTTTGCTTCGGCTTTTTTTGCGTCGTCATACTGTTGTCCCATTGCAAAAAGATTTTGAGCGTTCACACCGCCGGCGTTTTGCGCCATGTTCATATTAAAGAATCCGCCCATCGCGCCCATACCGCCCTCGTTTTTTGCGGCGTCCCGCATTGCCTGCGCCTGTGCGTCAACAAGATGAGCGGCAGCCATATTGGGATTTTTAAAAGTTGCGTTGCGCTGAAGCTCTTTAATCATTTTTTCGTCTTCTTCCGACGCGCTGACCGTGGATATACCGAACACGGTAATTTCAATTCCTCTTGTTTCTTTCCACTTTGCGGAAAGAATTTCGTTAAGAGCGTCGCTTATTTGAACAGTATGCCCCGGGAGCGCACTGTAACGAATACCAAGTTCGGAAACTTTTGCAAAAGCGGGTTGAAGAGCCGTCAAAAGTTCGCTTTTCAGCTGACTTTCAATCGCGTCTTTTTTAAAATCCCCCCGAACGTTTCCGCATACGTTGGAATAAAACAAAATAGGGTTTGTAATTTTATAAGAATATTCCCCGTGACAGCGAATTTCAATATCCACGTCAAGCCCTATGTTGCCGTCAACAACTCTGAAAGGAACGGGGGAGGGCGTGCCGTATTTGTTGCCCACAATTTCTTTTGTGTTTATATAATAAACTCTTTGGTCTTTGCCCGTATCGCCGCCGAAAGTAAAACGCTTACCAATCGCCTTAAAAGTTTCAATAATGCTTTTGCCCAAAGAACCCGCAAAAATGCTGGGCTCGGTGGAACTGTCGTAAACAAATTCTCCGGGCTCCGCGCAAATTTCCACAACTTTTCCGGATTCAACAATAAGCATACATTGCCCGTCGTTTACGGCAATTTTCGAACCGTTGGAAATAATGTTGTCGTCGCCTTTTGTGTTGGAGCTTTTTTCGCCAACTCGCTTTGCGCCTTTTGTAACAAGCACGTCCGCCGCCAAAGAATCGCAATAAAAAAACTCCTTCCATTGGTCGGCAAAAACGCCGCCGATCGCACCTTTTCCGGCTTTAATAAGTCCCATATATAAATTCCTCCAAAATATCTTTTATTATAAGTATATTATAAAGCATACTTTCCGTTTTGTCAAGCTAAAATTAACGCATAAACCGCTTGTTTTTTGCCAAAAATGTAAATTAACGGAAACGTTTTGCGCATAACAAAGCGTCCCTATTGACAAAACGGAAATTTGGTTATATAATGTTAAGGATATAAAGTATGAAAGACGAGGATAAACCAATGACAGACATAAACCTAAGCGTTCGAAAAACAGTAAAATACGGTCTTGAAAAAGGCTTTTTCCCAAAAAGAGATGAAATTTACATAACAAATCTCATAATGGCGGAGCTTAAAATGGATTCAATATCGGAAGAATCCGCAAATTTCAGCGGCGAAGTAAACCTCCAAGAAACTCTTGGCGAATTGCTTGATTATGCCGCCGAAAAAGGTATAATCGAAAATAACGTTACAGCAAGAGACCTTTTCGACGCAAAAATTATGGGAATAATGCTTCCCCGTCCGTCCGAAGTCACGGATACTTTCTATAAACTCTACGAAAAATCCCCCAAAGAAGCCACGGATTATTTTTACAAGCTTTCCTGCGACAGTGATTACATCAGAAGTTACCGAATAGCCAAGGACGTAAAATGGGTAACCTCCACCGAATACGGCGACCTCGATATAACAATAAATCTTTCAAAACCCGAAAAGGACCCAAAAGCAATCGCAGCCGCCAAAAACGCCCCGCAGGCGGGCTATCCCAAGTGTATGCTTTGCCGAGAAAACGAAGGGTACGCCGGAAGAATAAATCACCCCGCCCGCCAAAATCACAGAATCATTCCCCTAACGATAAACAACACGCCGTGGTGCTTTCAATATTCGCCCTACGTTTATTATAACGAACATTGCATAGTGTTTAATTCCGAACATACGCCAATGTCCGTAAACCCCGCAACTTTCCGAAAACTGCTTGATTTCGTAAAACTCTTTCCGCACTATTTTGTCGGCTCAAACGCGGATTTGCCAATAGTCGGCGGCTCCATTCTTTCTCACGACCATTTTCAGGGCGGACGCTATACTTTCGCAATGGCAAAAGCTCCAATCGAAACCAAGCTTACCTTTAAGGATTTCCAAGACGTGGAAGCGGGTATCGTAAAATGGCCAATGTCCGTCATTCGAATTTCTTCCGAAAATACGGAAAAACTTTGCTCGCTTGCGTCCAAAATTCTTGCGGCGTGGAGAGCCTATACCGATGAACAAGCCTTTGTTTTTGCGCAAACAAACGGCGAAAAGCACAACACGATAACCCCCATTGCAAGAAAGAACGGAAGCAAATTCGAACTCGATTTGGTTTTGCGCAACAACATAACAACCCCCGAACACCCTCTCGGATTATATCATCCGCACTCGGAACTGCACAACATCAAAAAAGAAAACATAGGACTCATCGAAGTAATGGGACTTGCCGTCCTCCCCGCACGCCTTAAAAACGAACTTGCGCTTTTGGGCAAAGCCATTGTGGAAAAACAGGATATTTCACAAAACGAAGCAATTGCAAAACACGCCGAATGGGTAAAATCTTTTATGCCCAAATATAAGGAAATAACTGCTCGAAACGTCGAACAAATTCTCCAAGACGAAGTCGGTATTGTCTTTGCCAAGGTGCTGGAACACGCAGGCGTTTATAAACGAACAGAAGAAGGAAAATCCGCTTTTATGCGATTTATCCAAAACGTAAACGGTTAATCAACGTATTGCCGAAAAGCGGTAAATTTCACAAGCTTTTGCAAGAATCTCCGTTTCGCAAACGTTTTTGCAAAAATTCACGCCAAAAAGCCCACGTTTCA
>CAZJCI010000010.1:1537-19067 GCA_964544455.1 uncultured Oscillospiraceae bacterium | reverse complement strand
CGCAGGATAACGCCACAAGAGCCGAGGTGGCGGCGATTCTTCAGAGATTTATTGAAATTTACAATAAATAGCAAATATTATTAAACGGCAAATATATTATTTTCCCCGCTTGATTTTGGTTCAAGCGGGGATATTTTATTTTTCTTTACCGAAATTTATAAAAAACGTTGGAAAACCTTCGGATTCGGGAGCCAAAGTTCCGCATTCAAACCAAAATCCCAAGCCTTTTTCCGAAAGAAAATAATTGTTTACGTTTACTTTGAAGGCATATTTGCCAACGCTTTTTGCGGTAAAAGAAAATTCGCATTTTTCGGTTGTACCGTTTTTTAAATGTTCAAGAATAATATTTCCAACGTCTCGCCGTACTTCTTTTACGGATTTTGAAGCCTTTGAAAGAAAATATTCGCATGGAAGTATTATACTTTTTTCACAGCTCCATGTTTGACTTGTACGTATACGCTTTTTGAAATATCCGTCGAAATGGGTTATGTCGCATATAACGGAAATATATTTTTCGTCGATATACGGTATATAAAATTTCATTATTTCGCCGTATGCTTTAAAATCGAAATTGTTGACGTTCGGTTTACGCAGATTGTTTAATATCTTTTTTTCGCAATATTTTGAATAGTTTTCGGCAATTTTTTGATAGAATCCGTTAAATTCGGCAGTGAATTCATTTTTTTTGTCATTGTCCGAAAGTTGTGGATATTCAATATTAATTTCAAGAATTTTTATGCCGTTTTCGTTGCGAACTGTTTTTCGTATTCTTTCGGTTGAAATATTCGACGTATTGTTGCCGATAATATTTGGATTAAGCATAAAATCCCTCTTTTCGTGAATAAATAAAGCATTTTGCGGCATAATACTTTTAATAATGTAATTCTTAATTTGCGGAGCGATTATGGTTTTTGCCGATTTTACGGATAATATCAGAAAAAAATTTGCCGAATGTGCGGATTTTGCCGAACGAAAAATTGTTTGCGACAACAATTTTGAAATTACCGTTCTTTATATTATAAATCTGTGCGATAAAAAATATGTTACCGAAAGCGTATTAAAGCCCGTTTCAATTACAAACAGTCAAAAAATAACCCAAGATTCAGTTACAAAAACGCTTGCGGCTTTGCCGCTTGCGGAATGTGCTAACGAAGAAGACGCCGTTAAAAAAATTCTTTCGGGCAACGCCGTTATTACAATAAACTTCAATTCCGCATACCGAGCTTATGCCGTAGATTCGAAAAGCGAAGACGGCAGAAGTATCAGCGAGCCGGAAAGCGAAGCTGTTGTGAGAGGGCCTCGCCAAGGTTTTGTGGAAAGTGCGGAAGCAAACGTTACACTTTTAAGAAAAATAATTAAAAGCGCGTCTTTAAAGGTAATTGATTTTACGTTCGGAAAAAACACTGCCACCTCCGTGAAAGTAATGTATTACGACGGAATTGTGAGAAAAGACGTGCTGAAAAGGCTTATTGATAAATTAAATAACGTTAAAATGCCTTCTTGCGTGGATTCGGGTTATTTGGAACAGCTTTTGCAAAGCAAGGAATTTTATCTGTTTTCGGAAGTCGGCAACAGCGAAAAGCCGGATAAAATCGCCTCAAAAATACTTGGAGGACGTATTGCTATAATATGCGACGGAAGCCCTGTTGTTTTAACCGTTCCGTATCTTTTTACCGAAAGCATTCAATCCGCGGAAGATTATTTGAAAAATATTTATTATGCAAGTTTTATAAGACTTTTGCGTTTTTTTGGAATGATTATTGCGGTTTTTTTACCGTCAATATATATCGCTATGCTTGAATTTCACAAAGGAGCTCTTCCTTTTTCGCTTTATAAATTACAGTCGGTTGCAAGAAACGACGTTCCTTTCGATTTATTCACCGAAACGCTTGTTGTGCTTATAATATTCGAGATTGTACGGGAAGTGGGAGTACGTATGCCAAAAGCGGTTGGAGACGCTTTAAGCGTTGTGGGCGGGCTTATTCTTGGCGACGCGGCGATTAAAGCGGGACTTACAAGCGAAACGGTTGTTGTGATAGCCGCACTTACGGGAATTTGCAATTTTATGAATCCAACGTATATGAACGTCAACGTATTGCTTAGGTTTGTTAACCTTTTTCTTGCAAAAGCATTCGGATTTTTCGGAATAAGCGCGGGATTTTTGACGCTTCTTGCGATACTGTGTTCAAAAAAATCATTCGGAGTGCCGTATATGTTTCCTTTTGCTCCGTCAAGCAATCAAATTCTTACCGATACGATAATTATGCAACCTAATTTTGCCGCCGAAAACGAACAGACGGAAATTTTGAAAAAGGATTGAGTTTGAAAGATGAATAAAATCTTTGGCGTATTAACGGTTTTTGTTTTATCGGTTCAGCTGTTTTCTTGCAATGCGGAAAATCAAAAAAATGCATACTGTTTTTCGATTGTTTTTGAAAGGCAAAATCAAATTCCTACGGTAACATTGTATTGCAAAACGGCTGATTACAATTCGGATAATAACCAAAATTTGGAAAACATATCGTTTGTTTTTCAATCCGAAACTTTTGAAAAAGCTTTGAAAAAAGCTTCCGAATGCGAGTATTCTTTTTATTACAACAGTGCGAAAGCAATTTTTGTTTCGACGAATATCAGCGAATCGGATATAAAAAACATAGCGGTTACGCTGTTTGACAATACAAAATATCAAACAAGCGTACAAGTTTTTGAATTGAATGACGCCGAAAAAAGCGAAAGCGAGTTTCTGCATTCCGAAGCGCAAAAAGTCTGCAATGATGAAACGGTTGAAAAATCAAACGCAAAATATGTTAAAGCAGTTGAATATTTTGCGAATAAACTTAAATAATTAATTTCGGATGGTAAAAATGAAAAAAATATTTGCATTGATTCGAAACGGTAGCGCAAGTTTTATGTATTTGCTTTCGGGCTTTTTAACGGTTAACATTGTTGGAAAGATGTGCGACAATATTATTTCTTTGTTTGCTTTTGAATTGTTGTCGGTAATGATAATATTATTGTGTAACTATATTATAACGTCCGAAAACGGTTTTTCGGCTTTTGTTTCGATTTTGCAAATTGTTTCCGTCTTTTTATGCATTACTGCGGAAACTGTGTCGATTATTGAAGTGTTTGACGTTTCTTCGGATAATGCGTCGAATTTGTTCGGACGTATGTTTTTTGCGGTAATTATTGCGGCAATTGCGTTATTTATCGGCTGTAAGGGGTTTGAATCCATAGCTAAAATTTCAAATATAACATTTTTTATCCCTTTGCTTGCCGTATTGCTTTGCGTTGTTGCGGCAATTTGCGCAGGTTTGCGTAACGACGGTTATTTTTTTGATTGCGGTTTGCCGACAAACAGTTTGATTAGCGGTTTTAGAGCGGCGGCGTTTTTATTTTCGGATATTTATATTATCGAATATATGATGAAAAAAGAAAAAATATGTGCAAAATCCGATACAGTCTGTGCAAAATCTTGCGTTTGCGCACTTTTTGTCGTTACGGCAACAACACTGATTTTAAGGTTCCTTTTTGGAAGTACGTTGATTTTTTACCTTAAAGCCCCTGCTTTCGGAGCGGCGGGAATAATTCCCGGATTTGATTTTGAAGAAATAATGCTTTCGATTTATTCCGTCTGCATTTTATACAGATTTTCCTGCCGAACTGCGTTTGTTATATCCAAGCTTTGCAAAACGGTTAAAAAAACCGAAATTGCCAATGTTTGTTCATTTTTATTGACGGCGTTATTTGCCGTTGCGGGAGCAACGCCGTTTTTTAAATATGAAAGTGGGAATTTTTTTGCGATATTTGCGGATTTTTTTAAGTTTTTTGCTTTTGTTTCGGTTCCGCTGTGCTTGATAATTATAAAAAAAGTGCGTAATAAATAACGCAACGTTCAAAAAACGACAAAATTTTGGCACATTAAATGATATAATGGTAATACAAAAAGAAAAGAGGAAAAATCAATGAAAGAAAAAAATACCGTTATTTTTGCGTTGGGAGGTGAAATTGATCATCATGAAGCCGCAAAAATCAGATATGAACTTGACGAAATGTTAATGAATGAACGTCCTCAAAAATTGACATTTGATTTTACAAACGTTAAATTTATGGATTCGTCCGGCATAGGGCTTGTTTTGGGACGTCACAGAATTGTATCCGCTTTCGGCGGAAGCGTTGAAATAGTCGGAGCGTCGAAAAATATTGAAAAGCTTTTTAGAATGTCGGGCGTGGATAAAATAATAAATATGAAAAAGGACTGAAAAATGAATAAGAAAAAAATATTAAACACATTTAAGCTTAAAGTGCCTGCAATTGGAAAAAACGAAGCGTATTGCCGAAGCGCGGCGGTTGCGTTTGCGGTTCAAGCCGATCCGAACGTTGAAGAAATAGCTGATATTAAGACGGTTATTTCGGAAGCCGTTACGAATTGTATTGTTCACGCATATAAGAATGAAAAAACGGAAAGTAAAAAAATTATATACATAAATTGCCTGCTTTATGACGATAATACTTTTAAATTTACGGTGAAAGATAACGGATGCGGAATAGAAAACATAGAAAAAGCAATGGAACCGCTTTATACAACCGACGCAGAAAACGAACGTTCCGGAATGGGACTTCCGATTATGAAAAGCTTTTCGGACGCATTTAAAATTAAATCCGAAGTAGGCAAGGGAACGGTAATTACGTTTACCAAAAAAATATCAAACAGCAAAAAGAACAATGATGACTGATATAAATACCGAGTCGGTAAAAGGATTTTGCAATGACGGCGATTTTACGGTATTTGAAAATCTTGTTGAAAACAATTTGGGTTTGGTAAAAAGTATCGCTCGCAGATTTTGCGGAAGGGGAACCGATTTTGACGATCTTGTGCAAATAGGAACAATAGGGTTGATAAAGGCGGCAAAATCGTTTAACCCATCGCTTTCGTTTAAGTTTTCGACATATGCTTTTTCTATGATTACCGGAGAGTTACGAAGATATTTTCGCGATGACGGTCTTATAAAAGTTTCCAGAAGCGCAAAGAAAAATTGCGCGGCATTGCTGCGTGAAAAAGAAATTTATGAATCGGAAAACGGGGACGAACCTACAATTTCATATCTTGCCGAGAAATGTGGTATTTCGGTTGAAGAAGCGGTTTTTTGCTTCGGCGCTTTATCGCCGGTGTTATCAATTTCGGAAAGCGGCGAAGACGAACTTTCGATTGAGGAAAAAACAGGTAAAGACAATATTGGCGAATATATTGAAAAACTTGCGTTGAAACAGGCTTTAAAAACGCTTTCTCCGGCAGAGCAACGTATAATTTATATGAGATATTCGCTTTCGATGACTCAAAACGATATTGCAAAACGTCTTTGCACATCTCAAGCGAAAATTTCGCGTGCGGAAAAAAAGATACTTGAAAAACTTAGGCTTTCTTTAATATAAAAAGCGGAACGAATAATCGCTCCGCTGATATATGTTTATTAAGATTTTTAATATTCTATGGCAATTGCGGGCCAATTTGAATCAGCAGTACCGTCGAATTTTATAACTACCGTAGAACGCGATTTTTTCAGCGTTACACATTTTCCGTAATAGCCGTTATTTATGCTTGAAACCGAAAAACCTTCTTCTTCAAGTAAAGCAAGATAATCGGGTAAGCAAGCCCACAAATCCCATTCGCCAAGAGTGTAATATATATCTCCGATTAAAGTTGTAGCGTTTGAATATCCGAAAGCCGACGCAAAATTTGGTATGTCTTCACGATTTCCGGAATATGAATATTCGCGTCCGACAATCGGGCGGGTTGTATCCGTGACGGTTACGCCGTATACAAGCTTTGTATACATTCCAAGATCGAGCCATACCTGAATATTGTCTTTTTGATATACTTTGAATTTTGGCAATACGTTGCCTTCCGATATGCGTTCGTATCCAAGTTCTTCAAGTTTTGCGGCATAATCGTTGGCACTTTCAACATCGTCACGCATATACCAATGCGTTGTGGAGCGAATATTGGGAGTTTGAGCTATTTCTTTTATTCCGAAAAACTCTCCGAAATCAGGCGCGCCGTACCAACTGTCATAAGATGAATTTTGGCTTTTTCCGCTACGGTTATCGTCGATAATAACGGTTCTTGTTTCGTTGTCCCAATCAATATCGACGCTGAGAAGTTCGGATACTTTGCGGATTGGAAGATAGGTTGTTCCTTCATACAGAATACTGAACGGAACGGATTTTCCGTTTTGTAATTCGTAATTTTCGTTTTCCGAAGCGATTTTTGTTCCGTTCAGCTTTATATTAACGGAATTCATAACAGTTTCGATTGAATTTGCAACAGCCGGAAACGCGCAGACCGTTAACGCTCCGGCAAGCACTCCGGCAAGTACTCCGGCAAGTATTGCCTTAATACAACTTTTTTTCATTGGATTTATACCGTCCTTTTTACTGATTTTTTAATATTTCCGTACTTTTGGAAATGTTTTTTTCGCACATATTCATATATTCTTTTACAACGTCGGCGGGGCGTTCTATGGATAAAAGGTCGCTTACGCCGAAAACCCATGAATAGAATTGCGGACTTACAACAACGTTTACGGTTACGCTGAAAGTGCCGTCGTTGTGAGGAACCGCAAAAACATCGCGTCCGAATCTGTCGAAAATAATTCCGATTGCTTCGGCGGTTCCGCGCAACGTTACCTCTTTGACTTTTCCGGAAAACATATTAAAGCTCTTATTTGAATATTCCGCTGCGTTGAATTTAATATTTTGCGCTTGCTTTGATATGCTTTCGTCGCATACTTCCACATTTTCCATTTTATCGACTCTGTAATGCTTAATTTGATATGAAAAGTCGTCGTAGGCAACAAGATAATATTTTTCTTCCGCCCATATGAGCGAAATCGGATTTACATAATAAAACTGTCCTTTATTTTTATACAGCTTGTTTCTTCTTATATCCCAAGTATAGTATTTAAACCGAACCTGTTTTTTTTCTTCAATTCCTCTGTAGAGGCAATCTATACTGTAATAAACCGTTTCGTTGGCACTTTTTACGTTTCCTGCAATCACAATTTGACGTTTTAACGCTTTTCTGTCCGTTATGGGGGCAAGAGAACCGATTTTTTCGATTAAATCAAGGCTCTTTTTTTCGGAAATAAACTTTGCGGCTTGTATTATATCGATGAGCATTTTTATTTCGGAAACCTGGAAAGTTCTTTCGCCTATGTAATAGCCTCTGCCAAGTTCGTTACTGATGTTTACATCAATACCGAAAAGTCGCAACGCTTCTATATCGTTGTATATGCTTTTACGTTCGGCGCATATGCCGTATCGGTTTAATTCGCGTATAAGTTCCGTCGCGTTAAGCGTGACGTTTTCATCGGTTTTTTCGTATAAAATTTTATATAAATAAAATAATTTGAGTTTTTGCTTTGCTCCGCGAGAAATATTATCGACCTCCTGTTTTTCGGCTATATTCATTATAGCATATTCTTATATGTTGGTTGTAAACAATATTGAAATTTTTTATAAATATATTGCTTTGTTTCTTGACTTTTAATAAAATGTGTGGTAAAATTATTTGCCGCATGATAAAGGTTTAATTATTATTGCAGTTTTTTGCGATGGTAACCCGATTCAGCGAGTTCAAAATGAAAGAGAGGTGCTTTTCGTGTACGCAATATTTACAACGGGCGGAAAGCAGTACAAAGTTCAGGAAGGCGACGTAATTTACGTTGAAAAGCTTGGAACGGAAGCGGGAGAAACGGTTTCTTTCGACACAGTACTTGCAATTCAAAACGACGACGGTATTAAGGTTGGCGCACCGTATGTATCGGGCGCAAAGATTGAAGCCAGCGTTATTAAAAACGATAAGGCGAAGAAAATCACAATCATTAAGTACAAGTCCAAAAAGAACGAAAAAAAGAAAATGGGTCACAGACAGCCATATTCAAAAATTTCGATCGACAAGGTTGTTTTTTAATCAATGATAAAAATCAACTTGAAAAAAGATTCGGTGTTTGGCTTTAGCGGCTTTACGGTATGCGGTCATTCCGGCTATGCGGATGAAGGCTCCGATATTGTTTGCGCCTATACTTCATCGGCGTGCGAGCTTATTCTTAACATTATTGTTGATGAACTGTGTTCGGACGTAAAAACAAACATCGTTTCGGAAAACGCTTTGATTGAATTGGAAATTATGCAAACGGAAAAAAATATGCTTAATGCCAAGCTTATTTCAAACGTTATGTGCGGTTTTTCAAGACAAATGAAAGAGTTTTCAAAGCAATTCCCTAAGTTTGTAAGTATAAGTTTTGCATAGTTTTATGCAAGAAAGGAAGATTCATAATGAGACTCAGTATTCAGTTTTTTGCTCACAAAAAAGGCGTTGGCTCAACAAAGAACGGCAGAGATTCCGAATCCAAGCGTCTTGGTGTAAAGAAAGCCGACGGACAGTCGGTGGTTGCCGGTAATATCATCGTAAGACAGCGCGGTACACATATTCGTCCCGGCGTTAACGTCGGTATCGGCACAGACGACACACTTTTTGCTCTCGAAGCGGGTGTTGTAAAGTTCGAACACATAGCCGGCGGCAAGAAGCGCGTAAGCGTTTATGCCAAAGAAGCTTAATTTTTGAATTTACTCATCGGCAAACGGCTGTCGGCATATTTTTTCCGGCAGCCGTTAAATTATATTATTATATCGAATATATCGATTTTTTTGGCTTTTCTTGTTTATTCACCGCGAATTTTATTCACCGTGAAAGGATTGGTGAAATATGTTTATAGATAAAGTAAAAATATACGTAAAAGCCGGTAACGGCGGTAACGGTGCCGTTTCTTTCAGACGTGAAAAGTATGTTTCCCATGGCGGTCCGGACGGCGGGGACGGCGGTAACGGCGGAAGCATCGTTTTCACAATTGATGAAGGTAACAACACGTTGCTTAATTTTAAATACAGAAGAAAATTTGTTGCCGATAACGGCGACGCCGGAGCGGGTGCAAAATTTCACGGAAAAAACGGAGCGGATCTTGAAATTCCCGTTCCGCCGGGAACAGTGTTGAAAGACCCGGAAACCGACAAAGTTATTAAAGATATGTCGGACGACGACGTATTAAGCGCAGGTCGCTTTGTATTTTTGAAGGGCGGTAAGGGTGGATTCGGAAATACGCATTTTGCCACTCCGACCAGGCAAACGCCGAATTTTGCCAAAGCAGGTATTAAGGGACGGGAAAAAGAAGTTATTCTTGAATTGAAAATGCTTGCGGACGCGGGACTTGTCGGTATGCCGAGTGCCGGAAAATCTACTATACTTTCCGTGGTTTCCGCTGCAAAGCCCAAAATTGCCGATTATCATTTTACCACGCTTGCCCCTATGTTGGGTGTGGTTAACGCAAAATCCGGTCAGTTTGTTCTTGCGGATCTTCCGGGACTTATCGAAGGTGCGCACCGCGGCGAGGGGTTGGGACACCAATTTTTAAGACATATCGACAGATGCAGACTGTTAATAAACGTGGTTGACGCTTCGGGTTTCGAAGGCAGAGATCCTATTGAAGATATTGAAAAAATAAATGAAGAACTTGAACTTTACAGTCCCGAACTTGCCAAACGTCCGCGAATTATTGCGGCGAATAAAATTGATATGATGTCGGACGATACAAAAGAAAGACTTATAAGATTTGCCGAAAAGCAAAATTGCGAAATTGTTTTTATTGCGGCTGCAATTGCGCACGGAACCGATGAATTGTGCGAAAAAATTGCAAAAAAACTAAAAGAACTTCCTCCGATTAAAAAATACGAATCCGAATATATCGGCGAAGAAGACAGCGTTGATATAAATTCGGATTGCGAAATTACAATTACTCGTGAAAACGACGTATTTTTTGTTGAGTGCCCCAGAATTGTTAAGGTTTTGGATTCCATTAATTTTAACGACAGAGAAAGTTTTGCATATTTTCAAAAAATTTTGCGCTCTTCCGGCATTATCGACGCATTGGAAGAAAAGGGAATTACAGACGGACAAACTGTCAATCTTTACGGTGTTGAATTCGATTACTGTAAATAATTTTTTGCGAATTTTAAAAATTCAAGCGATTTGTTTTATAAAAACATATACCGACGCTTGACAAACCGTTAATCGGCTGATATAATATTGGCAGATAAAGTATGGGCTGTTTAGCGGTATACTGTTAAATTATATGAAAAGAGAACATTCAATGTCAAAAAGTATTTTTAAAAAAAGCGTTTTCGGATATTCGCCGGTCGATGTTTCGAATTATATTGAAAAAATCAACTCGCAAGCGGCAAATGAAATTGAAAATATCGAAAGAAAAATCGGAAAGATTCGCGATGAAAAAGACGTTCTTTCGGCAAAAATTTCTGAGCTTGAAAATGCGCTCAACGCCGCTTCGGAATATGAAAAACAGATTGACGGTTTAAAGAAAATTCAAGAATCGCTTGAACTGGAAATCGCTAAAACCAAAGAGGAACTTGGCGAATCGGAAAGTAATCGCGAAAAACTTCAATCCGAATACGACGCGCTTAACATAAGATATATGTCCGTTTTTGAAAATTCGCAATCTTACGAAAAAACTTGTCGTGACGCGGGAAATATCCTTCTGATAGCGCAAAGCAAAGCTGAAGAAGTTGAAAACGAAGCAAAAAAGAATGCGGAAATTATTATTGCAAATGCAAAAATTAACGCGGAAGAGATTGTTACCAAAGCTACGACCGAAGCGAAACATTATCTTGCAAAAACAAAAGCGGAGGCGGATTCGTATTCGGTTAAAGTTCGAACCGAAGCGGATTTGCATGTTGAGCAAACAAAAGAAAAAGTGGATTTTCTTATTAAACGACAAAAGCAATTGTTTGCGGCGTTGCAAAATCAAAAAAGCGAAATTGCAAAATTTTATGAAGAAACAGTTTCGGGACTTGGCGGGAACGGCTCCGGTTCTTCAAAATAACGTGCGGGTATTTGATTATGAACAATATTAAAGCAAATGCGGAAGACGTCAGAACCGTTATTCCGAATATCCGTTGCGGCGATGAAGTTTTATTATCAGGAACGGTGTATACCGCAAGAGATGCGGCGCATAAAAAAATTGTTGAAATTTTAAAAAACAATATGCAACCGCCGTTTAAAATAGACGGAGCGTGCATTTATTATGCCGGTCCGACGCCGGAACGTCCGGGAAAAGTTTGCGGTTCGTTCGGTCCTACAACATCTTCAAGAATGGATGTTTTTTCGCCGACGTTGCTTGATCGGGGACTTGCCTGTATGATTGGAAAAGGACCTCGCAACAGCAATGTGAAAAATGCGATTGTAAGAAACAAAGCAATATATCTTTGCGCCATAGGCGGTGCCGGCGCACTTGCAAGCAAATGTATTGTTTCCGCTGAAGTAATAGCTTTTCCGGAGCTTGGGTGCGAATCGGTAAAGAAGCTTGTATTCCGTGATTTTCCTCTTATTTGCGGCATTGATTATTTGGGCAACAGTTTATTTGAATAGCGATATCCCGACAAAACAGTAATTGTTTTGTCGGGATTATTTGCGTCAGAGTCTGAAATTTTTGGGTGTTGTTCCAAACTTTTGAGCGAATTTCCTGTAAAACCATGAAAGATTTTCAAAACCCGCTTCCAAACTTATTTCAATAACGCTTATGTCGGTATTTTTTAAAAGGTTGGCGGCATAATTCAAGCGTATGTCGGTTAAGTATTCGGACGGAGTTATACCGAGATTTTTTTTAAAGCTTCTTGAAATATGCTCTTTGGATTTACCGCAAATTGCAGTCATATTCGGTTTATGCTTTTGAAAATTAATCGGCTTTTTAAGCTCGTCGCAAAGATATTCAAACCAAACCGAATATCCTTTTTCATTTATTGTATACCTTGAAAAATATTTTACAAATATGCTGAAAAGTACAAACTTCATTTTTAAAATTTTTTCTGACGTATCGGCATATGAGGCTGTGTTTATGCTTTGCAACGAATACAGTACTTTTTGCGTTTCAACCGTTGTAAGGCTTACCGTTGGAGGCAGTTTGCTTTCAAGAAGTGTTTTTACGCTGCAGCCTCCGTCAAGAAAAGAAAACATTTTTTCCGCAATATCCGTAATAAAGCTTAAATTGGCAAAACAAAAGTTGTTTATTCCATCATAAGAATATATATGTTCATCGGAAGGTCTTATAAAAACAAGATCTCCCGCTTTCAGCACGGAAGTTACGCCGTTCACGGTATGGATTACTTTACCGTCGGTTACAAGAAACAGCTCATAATAATCGTGAGAATGAAGTATCAAGCGTTCCGTTTGACTTACTACATATCTGTATTCAAAGCCTGTTTGGGGATCGGTGTGCCATTGGGCAAGAAGCTTTTTGCATTGTTGCATAATATCCTCCGTATAAAAAGCATATTTATATTGAAAAGATTTGCCGACGTTTTGAAGCAAATATATTCCGTGAAACGTATATATCATTATAGTATAATTAAATTATCATTTCAATACAAGAATATGTTAAATTTTTTATATATAATATCATTATACTGAATTTATAAAAGGAGAATCGAAATGAATAATTTTTTCGATAAAAAAGTTGAAAACACACTATCGGTAATAGGTAGACAAATATATAAACCGCTTATTTCCGGTGGAGAATGGTATTACGGAGAATGCGATTATAAGGGAAAAGAATATATTCCCGAAGCAAATTCGTATGAACTTATGAATATGCCGATTGAATGTTCCGGTTACGATAAGCATTTTATAATCAAAAAAACAGTTGAAATTCCGTGCGCTCAAAATAATAATGAAACCGTTATTAAAATTACTACCGGTCGCGAAGGCGAATGGGACGCGCTTAATCCGCAGTTTATTCTTTATGTTGACGGTAAAATGATTCAGGGAATAGATATAAATCACACCGAATCGATTATTGCAAACGGAACGCATGAAATACTCCTTTACGGATACAGCGGTGCAAAAAACGATGGGCGCACATTCCCTTTGCAAGTTGATATTTGCGAAATAAATAAGCTTGCGGAAAAAGCGTGGTATGATATTAAAGTTGCTTTTGAATGTTTTCAAATACTTGATGAGAAGAGTGCGGAAAAAGCGAATTTATACAGAAATCTTGAATATGCGCTTAATATAATCGACCTTTCTTTGCCCGGAAGCGAAGAATTTTGCAACAGTCTTAAAAAAGCTTCCGAATACATAGAAGCAAATATTTATTGCGGAACAAAAAGCAATGTTGAAATATATGAGGTGGGGCATACGCATATTGACGTTGCCTGGTTGTGGTCGCTTGCGCAAACAGAGGAAAAAGCACAAAGAAGTTTTTCAACCGTAACAACGCTTATGGAACAATATCCCGAGTACATTTTTATGTCAAGTCAGCCGCAACTTTATAAATATGTAAAAAATATTGCTCCGGATATTTATGAAAAAATAAAAAAATATATAAAGGACGGCAGATGGGAACCGGAAGGCGCAATGTGGCTTGAAGCGGACTGTAATATTACAAGCGGCGAAAGTTTTATTCGACAAATAATGCACGGAAAAGACTTTTTTAAAAATGAATTCGATGTGGACAGTCACATTCTTTGGTTGCCGGACGTTTTCGGTTACAGTGCTGCTATTCCGCAGATATTAAAAAAATGCGGAGTAGATACTTTTGTAACAAGTAAAATTAGTTGGAACGAATCCAATAAAATGCCTTACGACGTTTTTATGTGGGAAGGTATTGACGGAAGCAGTGTTTTTACATATTTTATGACGGCTTAAAATAAAAATTCGGATTATGAGCACAATTGGCGAACCACATATGTTGGTAACACGTCGCCTTTAATGGCTGTCGGCGCTTGGGAGAGATTTCAGCAAAAAGAATATTCAAACAAGGCGTTTGTTACATACGGCTACGGCGACGGAGGAGGCGGTCCCACAAAATCGCATCTTGAGTATGCCAAGCGTCTTTCAAAAGGTGTGGACGGAATTCCGCAATTCAAACTTTCTTCGGCGGGAAATTTCATAAAGAATTTAAAAGAAGATTTCTTCAAAAATTCCGATATGTTAAAAGTTATGCCCAAATGGGTTGGCGAGCTTTATCTTGAAATGCATAGGGGAACATATACTTCAATAGCAAAGATAAAAAAGCAAATGCGCAAAAGCGAAATCCAGTTTTTAAGAAGCGAAGCTCTTTCAAGTGCGGCTGAAGTCCTTTTGGGGATTGAATATCCCAAAAAAGAGATTTATGATAATTGGGAAACAATTTGCCTTAATCAATTTCACGATATACTTCCGGGTTCGTCTGTTTTTGAAGTGTATGAAGATAGCGATAAGCAATTGAGCGGCGTTATTGAGGTTGGCAAAAAAATCGAAGAAGAAAGAATTACGGCTGTTGCAAACAATATTGATGCCCGTTCGGGGGTAATTGTGTTTAATCCAACGTCTTTTAACGCCGATAATGTGGCTGAAATTGACGGCAAAAAATTTATCGCAAAAAATATTCCCGCACACGGTTGGTCTGTTGTGAAAAATACTAAAACAACAAATAATGTAATTATTGGCGACAAATGTGTTGAAAACGCTTTTTACATATTGAAATTCGACGCTGATGGAAACATTTGCTCGTTATACGATAAAAAACAGAAAAAAGAATATGTTCAAAACGGTAAAGCGATTAATAAGCTTGAAATTTCGGAAGATTATCCAAAATCATACGACGCTTGGGAGATTACCGACTATTATAAGCAGAAAACCGCACCGATTAATTCAGTTGAAAAATTTGAGCCGATAGAAAATGAAATTGCAAAAGGATTTAAAATAACACGAAAATATCTTAATTCAACGATTGTGCAAAAAATATGGCTTTATACCGATGACATATGCAGAATAGATGTTGAAAACGAAATTGATTGGAAAGAAAATCATAAATTACTTAAAGCGGTGTTCCAGGTTGACATACACGCTTCCGAAGCAACATATGAAATACAGTTCGGCAACGTAAAACGTCCCACACATTCAAACACATCTTGGGACGCCGCAAAATTTGAAGTTTGCGCCCACAAATATGCCGATATTTCCGATAACGGCAGCGGTTTTGCCGTTATGAACGATTGCAAATACGGATATAGTGCAACCGGTAGCACAATTTCGCTTACGCTGTTAAAATGTGCGGAATATCCGAACCCAGCCGCCGACAAGCATTATCATACGTTCACATATTCGCTTTATCCGCATTGCGGTTCGTTTGCAAATTCCGATGTTATAAAACAAGCATATCTTTTGAATATGCCGTTTTCGGTTGCAAAAGCAACGGGAAATAATTCAAACATTCCCGAAAATTATTCTTTTGTAAGCTCTTCGTGCGACGATATTGTTATTGAAACAATTAAAAAAGCGGAAAAGAGCGACAATATCGTTGTGAGAATATATGAATCCACAGACAGAATATCCAACACAACTTTAAAATTCGGATTTAATATTGAAAAAGCATATATTACAGATATGCTTGAAAACATAATTTCGGAATTGGAAATTGAAAACAATTGCGTTGACCTTTGCGTTAAAAATTTTGAAATAACAACCGATATGGCTAAACTGTCGAAAAATTAACGCCGAAACGACGAAGTTTAAAAATATGTGAAAAATTAGGAAGAGTTCGCAAAGAGGACTCTTCCTGTTTTCAATATATAAAAAACAAACGCAAATGTTTTATTATTTGAAAATTTTGTTCAAAATTTGCCAATCGGCAGAACCGATATCGTCATTATAATTATCGGTGCAAATACATAATTCTTCGCTTTGGCTGTCGTAACGAACAAATCCGCCCATAATATTGTGCTTTTCAATGTATTTCTTTAGAACTTCGAATTTTTTGGGAGAAAAAATATCAATATCTTCGCTTTCGCCGTTTTTATCAAAACCGCCTTTTGTTTCTATTATCCAAATATTACCGTTTACGGATAAAATATAGTCCGGATAAAAAAGTTTTTGACGGTTTGAATTGTCGGCATAAACTATGGAAAAATATTCGTCGCCTTTATCCCCGTTTTTATAAATCCAATTAACGGCGAGGCAACTTTCGCAGAATTTTTCAAACTTTTTTTCCGACGAAGAGCGCGGTTCGGCGGAAAGCAGATAACCGCCGTATACGTTTTTGAAACTTTCCGTTTGTATTTTACTTTGCAGATTATATGTAAACAGCGTTGAGCGCGGAAATGTAAACGGTTTTTCGGAAATTGCGTTTAACGTAAATGTAAGTTGTGCAAGTTGAGCCGCCATTGCTTGACGGAAAATGCGGCGCAAAGTATCCGTGTTGTTAATAACAAAAGCATACAACTCTTTTGCGGTAAGCAACAGTATTTTTTCGGAATATGAAACTTTTTCACCAAACAGTTTACATATAATCGAATTTACATATGCATATTCCATACCTATTTCGAGACCTATTTTGCAAACTCGGTTATGATATTCGCGCCCATGAATGTGAGTGCTGATAGGTTCTTTTATTTGTACGACGTTTAGTTTATCGTTTTCGGAAAGCTGATTTAGCTCTACAACATTACCTGAAAGCGTATAGCGTACAATAGATTCGGAAAATATGAAACCGTGACTTTCGAGTTGAATTTTGTTCTGCTTTTTTTCGCCTGTCAATAAAAACTCACGTTTTATATATTGAGCAACGGATGTCAGTGCGCGGCGGGGATCACGTAGATCAGTTACCGTTTTTCGTTGTTCTTTTGTAAGTGTAAAATTTTTGTATTCATTTTTTAAAAACAGCGTTTTTGCTTCCAATGCCGATTTTCCTAAGCTTGCCTTGACGCCTTGCGTAAATTTGTTATCGAATGTGTAAAGATAACAATTGTCCAAAATATCGTTTCCGTAATGCATGGCTTCGGGCATACGACGAATACGCCCGACGGTTTGTACTTCGAATGTTTCGTCCATATTTTCACGCAGTTTAACAAGAATATGAGCGCGCGGACAATCCCAACCGGTTGCAACGGCTTGCTTGATAATGACGGCAATTGTTTTTGCATTATTATCGGAAATATTATCCAAATTTTCGTGCCGTCCCGAAAGCCATACGGCAAGTGTGCCGTTGTCGTATGAAACGCCTTGTTTTTCAAAATATTTTTCAACGGTTTCGGCAAGAAAATCCGAGTTGTTTGGCAGTTGCACAACTATAAGCGGATTGATGTCTTTGCTTATTTTGGCAAACAGCGAACGCAAAGTTCGTTGCTTTTCTAGCGCTTTTTCAAGTAAGTATTCCGTTTGATTTTCCGTTTCGATAACTTGCGGGAAGTTTTCGTTAATAACAAGCATTTTTTAATAAGCCCTTCCGCAATAACTTCAGCTTCCGTTATTTCGATAAGTTTTGCGCTTTTGTCGATAATCGGTGTTGCGGAGCAACGTATTATTTTATCGGTCTTGAATAACCGGACAACAGCGTCCGCTTTTTCGGTAAAGTTTTGATGGCTTTCGTCAATAATGATTTTGAAAGACAAGCCCTCGTTAAACGCTTTTTCTATCCATTCAAGG
>CAZJCI010000010.1:0-1527 GCA_964544455.1 uncultured Oscillospiraceae bacterium | reverse complement strand
TCGCTGTCTTTTAGGGCGTTGTTGCCTTTTTTGGTGAGTTTTTCCCAATTTATAAAACAGCAATCGTTTTCGGAAAAACTGGATGTCATAATGTCGGAAAGCAATTTTGTTTGCGAATTGTGAATATACTTATCCATTTTTGCCTTGCTTTGTTCTTCCAAATTTCCTTTACCGGGAGTGAGCCAAACAAACACTGTTTTTGCGTGACCTTTTATGTATTCGTCCATAAAATGCGTCAAAATTATTGTTTTTCCGCTACCGGTCGGGCTTTTCAGAACGATATTGCGGCACGTTTTGTCGGCTTGCTCCAAAAGACTTTTTATTGCTCGAAACTGAAATTGCATTAAATTGATATTCATATTCAATCCTCAAAATCTTTGTAATAGTAATCGGGAACGGTATTTACGGTTATATTATTTTTTTTGAACAAAACTTCCTGAAATTCGCACGGCAACACGTTGCGTCCAAGATAAACTGTACGGCAATTTTTGGGGAGAGCATTTGTGAATTCGTCAAGTTCTTCTTCGGTAAGAATAATTGCAATTTCGGCATTGCCGTTAAAATCAATACCGTTTTCAAGTTCGGCAAGTTCGCGTATATGCTTTAACAGTTCGTCGGCGTATTCATAATACAGTTTGTCGGAAATAGGTAAATAATCTACTTTGAAATATTTAAGGCTTGCATTATAGTTTTCTTTTTCAATTACACGCTTGATACGCTCATACGTTACGTTACGGCAAATATTGTTTTCGTTGTTGGTGCATAGAATGAATTTGCGATTTCCGCCGTCTTCGGCGTTTAATTTTATAACGGCGTGTCCCGTTGTGCCGCTGCCTGCGAAAAAGTCGAGAATAACGGAATTTTTATTTGAAGCATATTGCGCAATTTTTTTAATAAATTCAAGCGGTTTCGGATAACTGAAATTTCCTGCTCCTATTAAGTTGTTGGTTTCGGTTGTTGCAACGGAATTCATATAAGCATTATCGCAAAAACATAAAGTATCTACCGGATTTGTTTTATTTTCCATATTTTCGGCGTATCTTTTGAATATAAATCCGCGCTGACTTTTTTTAATATCTCTTCTGAATTTAATTCTTCCGGTTTCTATGTATTTTTTTAAGGTTTCTTGAGAAAATGCCCAATACCTTCCTTTGGGCGGATAGTTTATTTGTCCCGTAAAAGGATTTTCAATAGGGAAATATGTTGATGTTCCTCCGCTTTTTGCGCTTGGATCGGCGGCGCACCATATGCCGTTTGGATCGTTATCCGGATTGGAATATCCGTCAAATGACTTTTTTTCTCCGACAAAAGAAACTTTTGTTTTGTCATTTGCGTAAACAAGCAAATATTCGTGCTGTATATTCAGTCCGTTTCCGTCATCTCCCGTCATTGATTTTGTTTTTCGTAAAAACATTGTTATATAATTTTGCTCATTGAAAATATCATCGCACAATAATTTTGCTTGCGCTTGCTCGTTATCGTCAATGCTGATAAAAATAACGCCGTTTTCGGATAAAAGATTTTTTG
>CAZJCI010000009.1:0-19748 GCA_964544455.1 uncultured Oscillospiraceae bacterium | reverse complement strand
AACTTCCACTCCAAATTCCACTATGGAATTTACTTTGGGAATTCACTTTGAACAAAATCGGCAAAAAAAATTTGCTTTTCCTCTTGACAAAACAAAAGAAATGTATTATAATATAGTTATATCGGCAAAATATGTAATCGGAAAGCGAGGTGCCCCGAGTAATGAAAAGAACATACCAGCCCAAAAAGCGTCAAAGAAAAGTTGAACACGGTTTCAGAAAACGTATGAAGACTGCCAACGGCAGAAAGGTGCTCAAAAGAAGACGTGCAAAAGGAAGAGCAAGACTCACATATTGATTCCTGCTTTTCACAAGGATACGCGGCGTCGCTTTTCTGTCGCGCTTTCTTTGAAATCTTCACACGAAAAGAGGACGAGCAGTTGCATATGCCCACTGTGGTTTGCAAAGCCGTCCTCTTATTGCGTAATACGGAAAATTTGTTTTTCAAATCCCCGTAACTCAAGGAGAATAACAAAAATTGAACGCAAAACTGAATCCTCTCACCGAAAATCACTTGTTTTCAAAAGCATATAAAAACGGCGTCTGCGAAACGTCCAAACTTTGCGCCGTTTATATTCTGAAAAATATAAAAAGAAACAAGGACGGAAGCCGCCCGAAAACCGCAATCGGAATTACCGCAAACGCCAAACTCGGCGGCGCCGTTCAACGCAACAGAGTCAAAAGAATAATTCGCGCCGGCACAATCCCTCTTTACAATCGCCTTTCCGACGGGCTTATTGTCGTAATTGCGGCAAGAGGCGCGGCTTTTTCAAAAAACGCAACTTCAACGGAAATAAACGCCGCATTGGATTTGTGCTTCAAAAAGCTTGGCGCATATAAAGGAAACACTCTGAAAACCAAAGGGAACAAAAATTCGCCGTTCGGCGTTTCCAAAGGACATTCAACAAACGCCGCAAAACAAAAATGAAAAAAATATGCATTTTTTTAATAGAATTCTATCGCAAATTCATTTCTCCGCTAAAGCCAAAACCCACGTGCCGCTTCATTCCCACTTGCTCCGAATATGCGCTTGAAGCCTATAAAATCCACGGCTTTTTCAAAGGAACATATCTCACGGTTCGCCGAATATTGCGGTGCAATCCCTTTTGCCGCGGCGGGTTCGATCCCGTTCCGGAAAAAAAATCACCCCCACAAAAAAAGTTTCGTAAATTCAAGTAAATCACCGAATTTTTTCGGGATGGATAAATATTTCAAAAAGGAAGGTAAAACAAATGCTGGATTTTCTCGGTTCGATTATAGCGTATCCGTTCAGGTGGATTAACATAATTTCACCAAACTACGTTGTAACGCTCCTACTCTTTGCGGTGTTTATGAAGCTTGTTCTTTTTCCTTTCGGAATCAAACAGCAAAAAAACTCCGTAAAGCAAGCAAAATTGCGCCCCTACGAAACCGTCATACGAAAAAAATATGCCGGACGTAACGACAAAGTTTCTCAGCAAAAGCTCAACGAAGAACTTATGAGCTTATACCAAAGAGAAAACTTCAACCCCGCCTCCGGCTGTCTGCCGATGCTTATTCAATTGCCCATTCTTTTCGCACTTTATTCGGTAATCACAAAACCCATAAAGTTCCTAATGAATCTTCCCGAGTTAAGCACACAAGTTGCCAATCTTTGTAAAGACGCCGGCATAACCGCAAGTTACGAAATTCTTCAAATCAACGAGCTTATGAAAATAAGCAACGGCGCAGTCGCATTAAGCGAAAAAGCAACAAAAAGTGTAGCCGAAATCAACGAATTTTTGCAACAAACCGTACAGGCAAACGGCGTAACTCAAACCCTTTTGGAACATTTCGAAGATTTGCGCAACAGTTTCACAATCTTTAACCTAAATCTCATGGAACAACCGCAAATCAAAGAACCGTCCGTC
Organism: uncultured Oscillospiraceae bacterium; assembly: GCA_964544455.1. Taxonomy (GTDB): domain Bacteria; phylum Bacillota; class Clostridia; order Oscillospirales; family CAG-382; genus SIG622. The sequence continues at coordinate 17,861 of CAZJCI010000009.1, read as the reverse complement.
CTTTGGCTGATACCTGTTTTTGTTTTCCTGTTTTCGTTCGGTTCAATGAAGCTTACCCGAAAGTTTACTTATCAACCGCCCCAAACCGGTGCGGATAACGCCACAGCGGCTTCCCTTAAGATGATGGACATAACAATGCCGCTCATGTCCGCCTGGATCAGCTTTATGACTCCCGCCGGAATCGGTATCTATTGGATTATCCAAAACATATTGGGCGTAGTTCAGCAGTTTGCTCTTTCCAAGCTTTACCCAATCCCCGTTATGACCGACGAAGAACTTAAAAACGCCGAAAAAGAGCTGAAAGGCAAAGTCAAGCCGCCCAAACGCCCATCGCCCGCAATTTCGGGAACTTCCGAAACCAACGCCAATCCCGCGGCAAAAAAACGTAAGCAGGTAAAATCCAAACCGCAAATAACTAAAAACGGAAAAGCCCGTATCAAAAACAGCGGCGGCGTGCCTCGAGCAATAAGACATCCGCAAAAAAACAAAAGATAAATTATTTTATAAATTATTTATTTTAACCGAAAGGAACCAAAAAAATGAAAGAAATCACAGTCAGTGCCAAAAACGTTGACGCGGCAATAGCACTCGGCGCCGAAAAACTCGGAAAAAGCGTTGACGAAATAGAATACGAAGTTATCGAAGAAGGCAAAAAAGGAATTTTGGGATTCGGCGCGGCAGACGCCAAAGTAAGAGTCTATTTCAACGAACCCGTAGCGCCCGCTCAAGAAACAGCCGAAGAACCCCAAAATAAAGCCGAATTAACGGAAGAACCCCAAATGCAAACCGCAGACGAAAACTCCCCCGAAGCGGCGGCTCTCAATCTTCTTAATACCGTAATAAAAGATATGCAACTCACCGCCGAAGCAAAAATCACCGGTGCCGAAACAATAATTCCCGAAGGCAAACAAATCCCCGAAAAAAACGTATACATCGAAATTTTCGGCGATGACCTCGGCTCGCTCATAGGACGCCACGGCGACGTTTTGGATTCTCTCCAATATCTTGCAAATATCGCCGCCGGAAGAAAAATAAAAAGCGGCGAAGAAAAGAAAGAATATGTAAAAATTTGCCTCGACATCGAAAATTACAGAACCAAACGAGAAGAAACCCTAAAAGCATTGGCACGCAGAATGGCTGATAAAGCCGTAAGGTATCACCGCAACGTAACTCTCGAACCGATGCTCGCATACGAAAGAAAAATAATTCACGCCGAACTTCAAAACTACGACGGAGTATTCACCTATTCCGTCGGTTCGGACAGCGACCGCAAAGTCGTAATCGCCCTCGGCACCCCGGAAAATCCCATAAAGCCCCGCTACGATAAACGAGGTTCATACGGAAAGAAATACAAAAATTATAATTCCGAAAGTAATTATTCAAACGACGGCGAACAGGATTCCGCAGAATAAAATTAAAACCGTAACAACGCAGTCGTAAATATCCGATTGCGTTGTTTTTTAAATATCAAGGAGGTAATTCAATGAAGTTCCCCGCACTTGTTTTGGCGCTCGCTCTCGCAATAACTCCGCTGACCGCTTGCAACAACTCCGCAAAAACAGACGAATCTCAAAATGAAACAAAAATTCAAAGTGCCGAAAAAGAGGATAAAATGAACATAAAACAAGAAAGTTCAGCGCTCGCAAATTCATATTATAAGCTGACAAAAGATAACGAACTCACCATTGCCTATATCGGTGGTTCCGTCACCGACGGCTACGGCTCGTCCGACCAAACTCAAAATTCATGGGCGGCAATTTTGGGAAGATATTTAACGGAAAAATATCCCAACGCCAAAATAAATAACCGCAAACTTTCAATCGGCGGCACAGGCTCCTATCTCGCAAGCTACCGATATAACCGCGAAGTTGCCCCGCAAAATCCCGATTTGCTGTTTATCGAATACGCAATCAACGATAAATATAACGGCGTTACCGAACAGCAAACCGTTCGCAGTTCCGAATCCATAGTGCGCCTCGCACTCAAAAACAACCCGAATATAGATATTATATACGTCCTCACATTCGACAGCGGCACAAAGGATTCGGACTACCCGCAACTAAAAGCCCACAAAGACGTTGCAAATTATTACGGCTTCCCCTGCATAAAAATGGCGGATAAAGTATATTCAATGCTCAACGAAACCGGCGACGATTTTTCAAAATATTTTGCTGACGGCGTACACCCCAATGACGAAGGATATAAATTTTATGCCAAAGTAATTTGCCAAACCGTTTCGGACGAGTTGGAAAAAGCGGCTGCCGCCGAAGAAATCACATATGCCGCAAGAACCGTTCCGCAAAAAACGCTGTGCGAAAATCCCACGCTGAACGCCGATATGCTTTATGCAAACGAAATCGACCTTTCGAATTCCAACGGCTGGGAATATCAACCCAATACCGCCTATTCCTGGCTCGGCTCACGCTATAACGGCAGAATTTTCGCAAAAGAACAAGGCGCAAAGCTGACGTTCGAATTTAACGGCACCGATATAGGACTCGCCACGGGAATCGGCAAAAATATGGGCAAAATATCCGTCACCGTCGATAATAACCCGCCCGTCATTCTCGACGAATATGCGGCAAACGCAAACCCCAAGGACAGAATAATAGCCGAAAATCTGGAATACGGCAAACACACCGTAACAATCGAAGTAATCGGCAAAAACCAAAACAGCGGCGGATATGAATTCGAAATAGGCGCAATTCTCATAAATTAATATGTGCAAAATCAACTGAATTTCTTGCAAAAAGCATTGACATTTTTGCTTATATATGATAAAATACTGTAAAATCGTTTTCGAAAGGATATTATTATGAACAAAAAACCACTCGCACTTTTTCTTGCACTGTTGCTTGCGTCGTCAAGCGTCGCAGGTTGTATGAAAAAAGAAGATAACAAAAAACAAACCGGTAATTCCGAAAATTCTCAGCAAACCGAAGACGGACTTTCACTCCCCGATATAGACGGCGAGGGCGAAAGTTTCGACGTATTCATCGGCTACGGCGTTGCAAACACCGATTTTCTTGCAAAAGAAGAAAACGGCGAAACGCTCAACGATATTATGTATAACCGAAACCAAACCGTCCAAAACAGATTCAACGTCAACTTCACCGTAAAAGAAGGTCTGAACAACAACAGCGAAGCCACCCCCATAATCCGTTCGCTCATTCAGTCCGGCGACGATACATACGAAGTTTTCATCAACGTTCAACACGTCGGCGTTCCGCTTATCTATGAAGATTTGTTCGTGGAATGGAATGAAAATATGCCCTATGCCAACCTCGAAAATCCCTGGTGGTATCAAAACGTTCAGCGCGACTTAAACTTCAACAATAAAGTCTATGTTGCCGCCGGCGCATATAATTTCCACTGCTTGCGAGGCTCCGGCGTTCTTTCGTTCAACAAAACAATGCTTGATGAACTCGGATTGGAATATCCCTATCAAATGGTTCTGGACGGCGAATGGACAATCGATAAACTTATCGAATATTCCAAAAAAGCCGCCAAAGACCTTAACGGCGACGGTACCATGACTTTCGATTCCGACCGCTACGGCATGGCGGGTTGGAAGTGGGAAATGATGCCCGCCCTGTTTGTAGGTATGGGCGGAAATCCCGTCACCAAGGGCGAAGATAACCTCCCGCACCTCAATATTAACAACGAAAGAACCTTCACCGTCATCGATAAAATGCTCGAACTTTTCAGCGACGGCAACGGCGCATGGTCAAGCGGCAGTAATTACGCCGACAGCGGCACAATGTTCCGAGAAGGTCGCCTTATGTTCCACGATACAACCCTCGATCAGCTCACGGGCTTGCGTGAAATGGAAGACGATTTCGGAGTTGTTCCCTATCCCAAGCTTGACGAGGACCAAGAAGCATATTATTCTCGCACCGTTAATTATTCAAGCTTAACATATATTCCCGTAACAAATCAAAAACTTGACCTCACAAGCGCAATTCTCGAATATATGTCATATATTTCATATAACGAACTCATTCCCGCATTCTACGATATAATCCTCACCGTCAAAACAACTCGTGATACCGAATCCGAAGCAATGATAGATATTGTTCGGGAAAGCGCGCGCTTTATGGACGAAAACTATCTTTCCAGCGGCGGAATCATCGGCATTGTGGAAGGCGGCAGCAATACCCTTTCCTCCAACTACGCCTCATACGGCGATTCTTGGGAAATAAAACTCAACGATATAATAGAATTTTGGGAAAAATAATCTTAACGCATATTATGCCTCCGAATAATTTCGGAGGCGTCTTTGTTTGTGCACAATCAACAAAAATGTTCGAATCAATTTGTAACTTACGTGTTCAAAAAACAATAAATAAATTCAATAATTTCAAATTACAATAATTTTTTGCAATAACTATTGCAATTTTATAATATAATATGGTATAATTCAGTAAATAAACAAAGTCTTACGAAAGGAATTTAACAATGAAAAAAAGAAGACTGATTTCAATTTTGCTTGCAATGCTCCTCACAGGCTCAAGCATTCTTTCCACATCCTGCGCCAAAAAAGACAATGACAAAAAAGACAACAAAGGCCAAAACAACGATATCGAACAATCGGAAGATTCCCGCCTCTCTCTCCCCACAGACGTAAAAGGCGACGGCGAAACCTTCGATGTTTTCTTGGCTTACGGTGTTTTCGATTCCGATTACATCGTCGAAGAAGAAACCGGCGATACCATAAAAGATATAATCTATAACAGAAACCGTCAAGTGGAAGATTATTTCGATATTAAATTCACTTTTCGTCCCGGCGATCAGAATAACAGCTCGGCAACACCCACAATCCGTTCGCTCATTCAGTCCGGCGACGATACCTACGAAGTTTTCGTAAACGTTCAGCACGCAGGTATGCCGCTTGTTTACGAAGATCTTTTTGTCGAATGGGGCGAAAGTATGCCCTATGCCAACCTCGAAAATCCCTGGTGGTATCAAAACGTTCAGCGAGATTTAAACTTTGGCGAAAAAATCTATGTAACTGCGGGCGCATATAACTTCCATTGCCTGAAAGCCGCAGGCGGTCTCGCTTTCAACAAAACAATAATGGACGAACTCGAAATGGAATATCCCTATCAATCCGTTTTGGACGGCACATGGACAGTCGATAAGTTCATCGAAATGGTAAAGAAAGGTCAAAAAGACCTCAACGGCGACGGCACAATTTCATACGAAAACGACAGACTCGGCTTCTCGGGTTGGAAATGGGAAATGATGCCCGCAGTATTCGTAGGTATGGGCGGCTCTCCCGTGACAAAAGACGAAAACAACCTCCCCGTTCTAAACATCAATAACGAAAGAACCTTTAACATCATCGATAAAATGATCGAACTGTTCGATGACGGCAACGGCGCATGGGACGGCGGCAACGAATACGGCGTTGCAAACAAAATGTTTGCAGAGGGCAGATTGCTCTTTAAGGATACCACCCTTACCGGACTTACAGGTTTGCGCGATATGGAAGACGATTTCGGCGCAATTCCCTATCCCAAGCTCGACGAAGATCAGGAAGACTACTATTCCAGAATAGTAAACTTCTCTTCTCTCACATATATTCCCGTAACCAACCAAAAACTTGACCTAACCTCCGCAGTACTCGAATATATGGCATATATCTCATATAACGACCTTATTCCCGCATTCTATGATGAAATTCTCACAATCAAAACTTCCCGAGATGTGGAAACCGAAGCAATGATAGATATAATCCGTGAAGGTGCTCGCTTCATGGACGAAAACTACCTAACCAGCGGTCAAATCATCAACATAGTTTCAAGCGGTAGCAATACGCTTTCTTCCAACTACGCCGCTTCCGGCGACGCTTGGGAAATCAAGCTTGAAGAATTGGTTGAATTTTGGGAAGAATAATTAAATAACGCAATAAAACAATTAGAGGCTGAGTCGTTACCAAGTTTCGACTCAGCCTCTAATTGTTTTAGGCGCAAAATACAGCCGCAAAAACACACAACGCAAAACAAAAAACACAAAAAACAAAATTATAAAATCTCATAATTTCATAACCTCAAAACTTAAAAATCACAAATCAAATAATCTCATAATTTTACAATTCCGCTTACAACAGTACCACATCGCACCGCCGCAAACCCCAAAATCGCAACAAAAAATATCTTAATTAACATAACGCAAAAATTATGTAACACTATATAACGTTTCTCCTAAAATAAAAAAACGCAATCTTAAAATCATTTACCGAATTTCCATATCAATAACCGCAACAAACAAAATCCGTAAACAAAATTTTTCGGTACAAACGCTGTTTTATCAAAATTCCGATTTAAACAAAAAACAAACCTCCCAACTTCAAAACGCCTAAATCGACGCTCCGAATTTGGGAGGATATTTTATTATATGCTTTCCTAAAAGCGGAAAATATTACCAAACAAATTCCGCTCCAAGATTTTTTGCCCAAGCTTCATATTTTTCAAATTCATAAGCAACATTTTCTGGCGAATGAGCGTCGCTCGACATAACAAAACGAGCTCCCAAACCAACCAAAAGTTTGGTAATTTCTTTCGTCGGATACGGAACCGTCCTATAATTTCTCGCTATCGCTCCGGTGTTAATTTCAAAAGGAACACTGTGGGAACTAAGGTTTTTCGCCGCTTTGGTATAAGATTCCACATATCTCGCATTTTCAAAATCAAACAAATTCTCCTGTTCGCAAAACTTGCTTATAAGATCAAAATGCCCGATAATGTCAGCCCCCGTTTTCCGCACCACATCGGAAGTAAGCCGATAATATTCGTCGCACAATGCATATATATCTCCGTCAAAATAATCATAGCACATTTGTTTTAATACGGAAGCGGAAATATCAAAAGGAATATATGTATTTAAAGGCGTTTTATAATAATGCACAGAACCTATAACATAATCAAAGCCGTCTGTGGAAGCTTCGCTGTAATAATCCTGTTCAACTCCGCACAATACTGAAATTGTTCCGCTATATTTAATTTTAAGGGCGCGAATTTCCGCTTTATATTCCGATATTCTTTCCTTTGCAATGCAACATTCGGTGTCAAACGGAACATATGAGTGAACGGAAAAACCTATTTGATCAAGCCCCTTTTCAATTGCCGCACAAACATATTCTTCCGGCTCTGCGGTTCCGTCGCAAAAAAGCGTATGCATATGCAAATCGCGTTTTATCATTTCGTCATTTTCTCCTGCTTAACTTTGTGATCAATAACATGACGGGAAGCAAGTTCTTTTTGTATATCCGCCAATGATATTCCCATTTCAGCCATAAGAACCATTACATGATAAGCAAGGTCGGCAATTTCATAAACCGTTTCCTTTTTATCGTCGGCTTTTGCGGCAATAATAACCTCTGTGCTTTCCTCGCCCACTTTTTTCAATATTTTATCTATACCTTTTTCAAACAGATATGTTGTATATGAGCCTTCTTTCTTTTCAGTTTTTCTGCCGATTATCAATTCAAGAAGTCCTTCATATGAAAATTCGGAAAGAGTATCGCTTTCGGCAATTACATTTGTAAAACAAGAATCCGTTCCGGTATGACACGCCGGTCCTTCTTTTTCAACCATAACCACAAGAGCGTCGCTGTCGCAGTCTGCCGTAATCGAAACTATATGTTGCACATTTCCGCTGTGTTCGCCTTTTAACCACAGTTCCCCACGACTTCTCGACCAAAAACAAGTAAGCTCTTTTTCAAGCGAAATTGCAAGACTTTCTTTGTTCATATAAGCGAGAGTCAAAACTTTTTTTGAAACCGCGTCCACCACTATTGCGGGAATAAGCCCCTTTTCGTCAAATTTTAATTCGTTAATATTGATATTTGCAATCATCACAAAAACCTCGTTCAGTTATTATTATATTATAATGCGGCAATAATCAAATTCTGACAGATATACCGCTTTTTTTCAATTCTTTTTTTAGTTCCGGAATTTGCACTTCTCCAAAATGAAAAATCGAAGCCGCAAGCCCGGCGTCCACCTTAGGCAAATATTTAAAAAGCTTGATAAAATCCGAAATTCCGCCTGCACCGCCCGAAGCTATTATGGGAACTTCCACAGCATTACAAACCGCTTCAAGCATTTCAAGATCGAATCCGCTTTTCACGCCGTCCGAATCCATTGAATTTAAAACAACCTCGCCTGCGCCGTTTTCAACACACCGCTTTATCCACGATATGGCTTCCATACCGGTGTTTTCTCGTCCGCCTTTTGCAAACACTCTGAATACACCGTCCACTCGCTTAACGTCTGCCGAAATAACAACGCATTGATTGCCGTATCTTTTGGCGGCTTCATATATAATGGCGGGATTTTTTATCGCTCCCGAATTAACGCTCACTTTATCCGCACCGCATTTTAATACCCTGTCAAAATCCTCAAGCGTATTTATACCGCCTCCTACGGTTAGCGGAATAAACACGGAACGCGCGGTTTCACACAAAATATCGGTAAAAATTGTACGCTCTTCGGATGATGCCGTTATGTCATAAAAAACAAGTTCGTCCGCTCCGCAATCACTGTAATATTTTGCAAGTTCAATCGGAGACGACACATCCGAAAGGTCTTTAAAATTCACACCTTTTACAACTCTGCCGTTTTTAACGTCAAGGCACGGAATAATTCTTTTGGTTATCATTTTGCCGCCTCCACCGCTTCTTTTATGTCAATTGCACCGGTATAATACGCCTTGCCTATAATTGCGCCGTATATATTAATGGAACGTAATTTTTTTATATCGTCAAGTGCGGAAACTCCACCGGAAGCAACTATATTCATTTTTAGCTTTTCCGAAAGAGTTTTATAAAGTTCAAAGTTGGCGCCGCGCATTGCGCCGTCTTTGGAAATATCGGTACAAATAAGCGTGGAAACCCCTATATTTTGGAGTTTTTCGCAAAATGAAAAACATTCGTAATCGGATTTTTCCGTCCAGCCGTTTATTGCAACGAATCCGTCTTTTATATCTACGCCCACGGCAATTTTTTCGCCGTATTCTTTTACGGCATTTTTAAGAAACGCTTCATCGGTTACTGCGGCTGTTCCGAGAATTACCCTTGAAACGCCCGCTTTCAAATAGCTTTCAACAGCTTGCATATTGCGAATTCCACCGCCGACTTCGGCTTTTATTGCCGTTGAACCTATTATTTTTTTTATTGTTTCGATATTCGACATATCTCCGTTTTTTGCGCCGTCAAGATCTACGATATGAATCCACTGCGCGCCTTTTTTTTCAAAATCAATCGACTTTTCCCAAGGCTTGTCGCTATATACCGTAACGCTGTTATAATCGCCTTTCAACAGTCTTACGGCTTTTCCTCCAAGAAGGTCTATTGCGGGAAATATCAGCATAAATCCTCCGTAATTTATTTTTTTGTATTTCAAAGCTCATTGAAAGCCCTAAGTATTTTAAGTCCGACTTCACCGCTTTTTTCGGGATGAAACTGACATCCGAAAACATTATTATTTTCAACTGCGGCGCACATACTTACTCCGTATTCCGTATAAGCAATCACATTTTCGGCACAGTTTGTTGCGTAAAAAGAATGTACAAAATATACAAAATCACCGTTTGAAACATATTTAAATAATTTACTCTTTTTTTGTGTAAAATCCAGTTGATTCCATCCTATATGCGGAATTTTTAAATTTTGCGGAATTGCGCCTTTCATAGGTACAACCGAGCCTTTTAAAAGTCCGAGTCCGTTATGTACGCCGTATTCAAAGCTTTTTTCAAACAGCAATTGCATTCCCAAGCATATTCCCATCAAAGCTTTTCCCGAGTTTGCCTCCGAAATGACAACCTTATCAAGTCCTGTGCGGCATAGTTTTTCCGCGGCGTCGCCGAAAGCTCCTACTCCGGGTAAAATAATTTTATCCGCACTCCGAATTACTTCTTCTTTTCCGGACACAACAACTTTTGCGCCTATTTTTGCAAACGATGATTCAAGCGAAAACAAATTTCCGACTCCGTAATCCACAATCGCTATCATTTTTAAAGCACTCCTTTTGTGGAAGGTATTTCGTTTTTGGTTTCTTCGTCGATTTTACAAGCCGCTCTCAACGAACGGGCAACCGATTTAAATGTTCCTTCGATTATATGATGCGAATTTGTGCCTGCAATTTTTTTTATATGCAAAGTGCAAAAAGAATTTCTTATAAAACTTAACCAAAATTCTTCGCAAAGTTCGGTATCAAAATCGCCAACTTTTTCCGTTTGAATATCCGTTTCATATGCAAGAAAAGCTCTTCCGGAAATATCCACCGCCGATAAAATAAGCGATTCGTCCATAGGAAGTAACATACTCCCATAGCGAACAATACCTCTTTTTTCTCCCAAGGCTTGATTAAAAGCTTTTCCCAAACAAATTCCTATATCCTCAACCGTGTGATGATAATCAACGTTTATGTCTCCGTTGCAATAAATTTCAAGATCGAATCTTCCGTGCTTGGCAAAAAGATTCAGCATATGATCCAAAAAGCCGCAGCCGGTTGAAATCGAACTTTTCCCGCTTCCGTCAACATTGAATTTCAACTTTATATCGGTTTCGGCGGTTTTTCTGACAACTTCCGCAATTCTGTTCATTCCATCATTCCTCTCTTAAAATATCCGAAAGCGCACATAAAAGAGTTTTCATTTGTTCGTCAGTACCAATTGTTATTCTGTTATACTCTTGTATACGCTCTTTTTCAAAATGGCGGACAAAAATCCCTCTTTTTTTTAACTCATTGTATATTTTACTTCCCGAAATTTTGGGATGTGTTGCAAATACAAAATTTGCGCTTGACGGAAGAGTTATAAATCCAAGTTTTTTTAGTTCGTTTACGGTATTGTTTCGAGTATTGATTATTTTACGGCAATTGTTTTTAAAATAATCTTGGTCGCTGAGTGCTCCGATTCCCGCCGCCATTGTCATTCTGTTGACGTTATAGGGATTCATCGAAAATCTTAAAGTGTTAAGATCCTTTATAATTTCCGAATTTCCGATTGCAAACCCCAATCTTGCACCTGCCATTGAACGTGATTTTGAAAAAGTACCCGTAACAAGCAAATTATCGTATTTATTTATAAGCGAAATGCAACTTTCAGCTCCGAAATCCACATATGCTTCGTCTATTACAACTATATTGTTTGGATTTGAACGAACTATTATTTCGATTTTATCTTTTTCCAAAGCAATTCCGGTGGGCGCATTCGGATTTGCAATAAATATTGTTTTTTTTATTCCAACATAATCGTTAATATCTATGGAAAAATCGGATTTTAACGGAATTTCAACATAAGGCACGCCCAAAAGCTGTGCAAAAACCGAATAGAATCCATATGTAATATCCGCAAACGCCGCATGTTGTTGTTTATCGCAATATGCGCTAAACGCCAAAAAAAGCGCTTCGTCGGAACCGTTTGTCATTATTACGTTTGACGGCTGAACATTTAATACTTGCGCTGTTTTTTCCGTAAGAAACTTACACTCGGGATCGGAATAAAGCTCTAAATGTTCGGCTTCCTTGGCGGCGGCGCATACCGCTTGAGGCGACGGCGGAAACGGCGATTCGTTTGTATTCAACTTTATTATCTTTTCAATATTGCGAGGCTGTTCTCCGGGCGTATAGGGAATCAAATTTTCATATTTTTGATTAAAAAATCTGCTCATCTTGATTATCCTTTAAAACATATTTTATTCTTCTGTTCTTATAACCGCACTTTTGGCATGCGCTGTAAGTCCTTCTTTTTTTGCAAACAGTTCAACATCTTTTGCAACTCTTGCAAGAGCTTCGTGCGTATAATAAGTATATTGAGTTTTTTTAACAAAATCGTCCACCGAAAGAGGACTTGAAAACTTCGCTGTTCCGCTTGTAGGTAAAGTGTGATTCGGACCGGCAAAATAATCGCCAAGAGCTTCGGGGCAGTTTCTTCCCATAAAAACAGAACCCGCATGCCTAATAGAATCAAGATAATCGAATGGGTTATCAACGCACAATTCAAGATGTTCGGGAGCAATTTCGTTGGCTATTTCGATTGCCGCATTAAGATTATCCGCCACTATAATTTTTCCGTTTTCGTCTATGGATATTCTTGCTATTTCTTCACGTTCAAGCAATTTTAATTGAATTTCGATTTCATTGCGTACATCGTTTGCAAATTTTTCCGAATCGGTAACAAGAACCGCACTTGCCATTTTATCGTGTTCCGCCTGCGAAAGCATATCTGCCGCAATATGCCGAGGATTGGAGTTTCCGTCGGCAACAACAAGAATTTCACTCGGTCCGGCAATCATATCTATTGAAACAACCCCATATACCTGTTTTTTAGCCTCCGCAACAAAAGCGTTTCCGGGACCCACTATTTTATCTACTTTCGGAACTGTTTGTGTTCCGTATGCCAACGCCGCAATTGCCTGAGCTCCTCCGACTTTAAAAATCTTGTCCACTCCGGCAATTTTCGCCGCGGCAAGTATTGCCGGATTCACTTTTCCGTCCTTTCCGGGAGGCGTTACCATTACAATTTCTTTGCATCCTGCCGTTTTTGCCGGTATGGCGTCCATAAGAACCGTTGACGGATATGCCGCTGTACCGCCGGGAACATACAGACCGACTTTATCTATCGGTATCACCTTTTGACCTATTACTATCCCGTTTTCATCGTTTATTATAAAACTGTTTCTGACTTGCTTTTCGTGAAATTTTTTAATATTAGCGGCGGCCTTTTTTAACACCTCTATAAATTCCGATTCAACAAGATTCATTGCTTCTTCCGTTTCTTCAGGGCTTACGGTTAATGATTTTTGCTTAACCTTATCGAATTTTTCACAATACTCATATAAAGCTTTATCTCCGTTTTTGCGAACATTTGCAATAATATCGGCTACTGTTTCGGAAACATTGCTCAAGCTTGCGCATCTTGCAAAAATTTCCGTATTGTCAACTTCACCGTATTTTAACATTTTTATCATTTTTGCTCCTTTGTTTCCTGCATGGATTTTTTATTTTCAATTTGTTTTAAAAGCTTGCTCACGGCGCTTTCTATAATATCGTTTTTAAATTTAAAGCTTGTTTTGTTTGCTATAAGTCTTGCGCTGATAGCAAACACTTCTTCATAAACTCGCAAATTGTTTTCTCGCAACGTACTGCCCGTTTCGACTATATCGAATATAACATCGGATAATTCAAGTATCGGCGCAATTTCAATAGAACCGTTAAGATGAATTATATCTATTTCACGTCCAAGGCTGTTATAATAATTACGGGCGCAATTTGCAAATTTTGTGGCAACTCTCAGCGTTTTTTGCGTATTATCGCGAAAATCGTTTTTTGCCGCCACCGCCATTTTGCATTTACCTATTTCGAGATCCAACAGTTCATATATATCCGGTTCGTATTCAAGCAGGATATCTTTTCCGGCAACTCCGATATCCGCTGCGCCTCTTTCAACGTATATTGCAACATCGGCGGGCTTAACCCAAAAATATCTTACTCCTTTTTCTACGTTTTCGAATATTAATCTTCGTCCGGGTTCTTTTATTTGCGGACATTCAAGCCCGGCTTCTTCAAACATAGCATAAACTTTTTCGCCGAGTCTTCCTTTGGGAAGAGCAATATTAAGCATTGTTTTCAAGTATTTCCACTCCCCTTTCCTTAACTCTTAAAAGCTGTCTGTATTTTATGTTTTCCGGAATTGCTTTTTGAGCCGTGATGCTTTGACCTTTTGATGAAAAAAGCTTTACTGCATTACAAATTGCCGACATATCGGAGTTTTCATCATAAAGTATCACTGCGTCAACATCATATTCTCCGATATTGTTTGAAAGTCGTTCAAGCATATCCAAATATACCGCAAAACCTATTGCACCGCTTTTTCGTCCCATCTTTGCCATAAGTCTGTCATATCTGCCACCGGAAAGTATGCCGTTCGGTATTCCGTCCACAAACCCTTTAAAAACTATTCCGTTATAATAATTCATATCGCCGATAACCGAAAAATCTATTCTGAATATATCCGCAAAAGCTGTTTGAGAAAGCATTGTTGCAATATTTATAAGCTCATTAACTCCGGAATTTTCCTTGTTTTTAAACATATTACGTAGCTTTGGTACAACATCGGTTATTTTTCCGTAAGTCCCGATAATATTAAGTAACAAATCTGTTTTTTCGGAATCGACGTTTTCTGTTTTGCAAACGGCGGCAACCTCATGAACGCTTTTTTCGCCTATACATTTAAAAATTTTTCTTTCCGATTCCGCAGAAAGATTCATTGAATTCAGAATTTCGGAAACAACACCCAAATGCGATATATCAAGCACGCATTTCTCTGAAATACTTATAAGACTTTCCGCCGCAAGATTCAAAACTTCAAAAATGCAATAATCGTCTATATCGCCGATACATTCAAGACCGATTTGCATAATCTCTTTAAACGTATGACTTCCTTTTGAAACCCTGTATACATTTTCGTTATAATAAACCTTTTCAAAAACCCCCGGAACGTCTTTTCCGTTTTTGATTATCGAAAGAGTGACATCTGGCTTCAAAGCAAGCAATTTTCCGTCCGTATCGTTAAAAGTAATGATATTATCGGAAACCAAAAAATCCTTATTTCTGACATAAAGGTCATATTCCTCAAACTTATTCATTTTATACTGTGAATATCCGTATCTGCGATAAACGGAGCGCAAACCGAATATTGCTTTCTCATCGTTTTTTAAAACCGAATAATCTATATTCATACTTTCCCTCTCAAGTTATGTAACATAATAAACCGCGTAAACTTGCTACTTCTCGTTTCAATGTGTTAGCATTTTAGCACACTAAAGTGACAAAGTCAATATAAAATACAATTTTGTGATTTTTTTATACTTTTTTGACGCAGTAAACGTTAATATGCTGATTTAACATTAATTAAAGGAGAGCTTTTAATGCTCTCCTCACGTATGCAAAGTTTGTTTAGGGTTTACATTTATTCTCTTTTTCCGAACACTACAAATAGGTTATTTCTCCTGTTTCGATATAATTCTCTGCTTGCTAAAAATACGAATCTCCGGAAGAAATATAATATACACAAAAAAATTTTTTCATATCATTCTTTCCAAATATATGGGCAGTTTTCACTGCCCATTTTTATTACACATGATAAACACCTACTATGTATGGTGCTACCGATGACGCCGGAATCACACAAGTAAATTGAACGTTTTCTGTCGCTTCGGCTACAATGCTTCTCGCCTCCACAATATCTACATATGAACCTGCTACCGTACTTTCATATAGTTGTATGCCCTTTTTACAAATATTATAGCTTCTTCAACAGTCAAATCTTTATAGGGGGATAACATAGTCTCACTTGTTCCCTGCATTATTCCCGTTTTATTCAGTGTTGCTACCGCATTCACAGCCCATTTTGACACAGAATCTCTGTCTGCATATTCTTCATCTATTTCTGTTTCTTCTTCCATTATATAACCTTTTGACTCATATATATATTTAATACTCCTGTAGAGCATTGTTGCCATCTGTTCTCTTGAAACATATGTTCCCGGAGAAAATCGATCTTCTCCCACACCGTTAACAACTCCTATTGAAAAACATTTTTCTACATTCTTTTCCGAAGTATCTAAAAAAATATTTTCTTGACCTTCCACTTCTGTTCCCAATACCATTTCAAGCATATTTACCAAAAGTTCACAAACTTCACTTCTTGTAATTCTGCTTTTGACACCATATGACAGATTCTCTGTAATCAAACCAAATTCTTTTGCTTGCTCCAACTCTTTTTCAGCCCAAGATGAAGGAACATCCAACACACATTTGCAACCGTCTTTGTGGTTTATATTACTGTTTTCCACATTTATAAACTGGACATACGCACAACTACAAGTCAATATTTCACCTCTGAAAACAACTTCCTTTATCGAATTATCATTTGAACTCTCTATTTTCTTCAAACTCTGAGGAAAAACTATTTTATTAAGACTTCTACAACACCAAAAAGCATTATTTTTTATTTCTTCTACTTGATTTCCCAATTCAACTCTCTCCAAATAATAACACCAAAGAAAAGCACATTGCTCCACTGTTCTTACACTTTGCCCTGTTATTTCTCTTAAAGAACTCCCATAAAAGCAATTATCATATATCTTTTCAACAGATTGAGGAATTTCGAATTTTTCTCCTTTTTTTCCTCTTGGATATTCATAAATTATTTTCATGTCCTTGCTATATAAAACCCCATCCTTTGATGCATATTTATCGTTTTCACCCGATACCGTTACACTTTCAAAATTCTCACCTTTACAAACACCCCCTGTGGGAATTTGTACAATGTTCTTATCAAAAAAAAGTTTTTTTAAGTAAGGAGATTTTATTGTTTCTTTAATTATTTCAACCGTTTCAGGTACCTCAAATAAAGCCGCTTTTTTCTGCGGTGGATAAAAAATCAGAGTTTTCATATCCTTGCTGTATAAAACCCCATCCTTTGATGTATATTTCTCGTTTTCATCCGATACTTTTACACTTTCAAAATTCCCACCTGTACAAATACTTAATGAGGGAATTTGCACGATATTTTTATTAATAAAAAGTTCTTTTAAGTATGGAGAGTTTATTTGTTTTTCAATTATTTCAACTGTTTCAGGCACCTCAAATAAAACCTCTTTTTTCTGCGGTGGATAAAAAATCAGAGTTTTCATATCCTTGCTGTATAAAACCCCATTCTTTGATGCATATATCTCATTTCTATCAGATACATTTACTTCCGAAATCCTTTCCGAACCAAATTCAAACTCTCCATACTCATTAAATGGTTTTAAATAATTTTCGCATAACTCAATTTTAACATCATTTCCGTCTTTGGTTACTTTTATTTTCGGTTCTTCATTTGCTTCAATTTTTTGATTCCATAAAAAAGCAAAAAAACAAATAAAAAATAAACTCATCATCTTCTTTAACATATTTTTTCTCCTATACAGCCTCCAATAAAACGAGGAGGAAAACCTCCTCGTTTTATTGAAAATCCAAATTTGTGGTTTCGGTTGCTCCCGACAAAGGATTCGTTGTAATACAACTCACCTTTGACTTATCTAATTCTCCATCATCATTTCTCATCAAAATAATTTTTCGAGTTGCATTTTCGGGCAAACACCAATACGAATTCCCTGTTTGGTTATGCGCCATACTGTTTTCATCAGACCATATGTATGTAGTCCCGTCTACCGATTCAAGACCATGTGCCAAAAATTGTGCTCCAATAACATAACACCCGGAACCCACCAATGGGGCTGCGTTACTATTTCTGGCAAGAGCGATTTCTCTGTTTATTTTGCACCCCATGTTATATCCTTGCGCAAAACTACTATTCAAATTTACGCTCCAGTAGTTATTCATCAAATCTGTGCCTTCGTAACTGTTTTTAGAAAATTTAATATTACATTTGTATTGTTCATTATTAACTTTGCTGATATAAGCCTTTACATACAACAAAGTCCCTGCCGCCAAATTAAACTCGTCGTCTTCTTTTTCCTGCCACGAAGACTCTGAGTCATATACATAACAAGAAGAAACATTAGCAAATAACTTCCATTTATTGTTTGCAGTTGCAAGCAGACCTATATCTAATCCATATGCATCCGGAAAGAAACCGAAAAACATTTCCGGAGATATGTTATACTTCCAACCGGAAGAAGGATAGGAACCTGCAAAATATGTTGGAAGTTTCCACTGTCCGTATACTGTCCTGTGATAATAATTTGAAACTCTCTGCGATGAATATCCACCCATAATTTTTCTCCTTTCAGTTATAAATCAACTATCAATACATTAAATAAAACTATCCGTTACTTATGTAAT
>CAZJCI010000008.1:4475-20274 GCA_964544455.1 uncultured Oscillospiraceae bacterium | reverse complement strand
ATATCCGTTCTGAAAAACTTTTCCGCTTTCGGTTGCCGTTTTCATAAGTTCGGCAAACTCTTTAAGCGAACCGCCGCACGGCTTGTCCGAATGAACGTTGAACCCCGCCCGCATAAACATAAGCGAATCCGCCGCCTGATGCGTTTCTTCCGTTTCCACAATAACGGCGTCAATAGTTTTGTCGCAAAGCAATTCTTCAACGGAATAAATTTTCAAACCCGCATATGCCGCCTTTTGCGAAATAACTTTCAACCGTTCTTCATTCGGTTCGCAAAAACCCGCAACTTCAAAATATTGCGGCAAACTCCGCATTGTAAGCATTGTGTGCTCTGCGTGAGTATAATACCAACCGCCGTATTGAACAACTCTAATCGGCTTCATAACAATCTCCGTTTCGCCGCCAAAGCCGTCGGTACAAATAAAAAACAAAGTGCAAACAAGCGGCTTTTTTGGATATTACAAATTTTTCTTTATTTAAATTTCAGGTTGTTTTTTATTGCAGCTTTTCCCAGTCGAACAAAACTCCTATGGGGAAGTTTGGTTCAAACGCAAGCTTTTCATAAATTTCGTGTGCTTCGGCGGGCGATATTTTTTGGCTTATCATATCTTTAAAATCAATTCTGCCCGCAGAAAGATATTTAACAATCACTTTGCAATCGTCAGGTTCCGTCCACATACCGAAATGCGATTCGGTTTGCGGACGCGCGCCGCTGTGCGCACCGATAAGCTGAATGCCGGGCCAATGCACATCGTGGTAAAAATCAACTTCCGTCATTGTCCGTGTACACCCCAAAAGCGCAACCTTTCCAAACTTCGCCGTGCAGGCAAGCGTTTGTTTTAAGGCTTTCGGATTGCCCGTAACCTCAATCGCACACGAAACTCCGCCGTCCGTAAGGCTCTTCACCTTTTCCGCATAATCCGAATCGGCGGGGTTAAGCGCAAAATCCGCACCGTTTTTAAGCGCAAGCTCTCTTCGCTCCGCCGAAAAATCCGAAGCGATAACGGGATATGCGCCCGCAAGTTTTGCAAATTGCACCGCAAACAAGCCCAAAAGCCCCAAGCCCGTAACCAAACAGCCGCTGCCTATTTCGATTTGAACTTTTCTTATCGCCGCAAGCGAAAATCCCGCAATAACCGTAAGAGCCGCCTCGTCAAGAGCCACGTTTTGGGGCAAACGAACAAATTCTTTAACCGGCAATGTGGCAAACTGTTGGTGTCCCGCTCCGTGAACCATAACTTTGTCGCCCACGCAAAAACCGCAAACGCCATCTCCCACGTGCGTAATAATTCCGCTGCCGCTGTATCCGCTGCTTGCGGGAAATCCGCTTGCAAAACCTTCGCCGCCCTCTTCGTTTCCCGTAAGGCAAGAACGCTCCGTTCCCGCGCTTATTGCGGAAAACGCCAGCTTAACCCTAAGTTCTCCTTCGTTGGGAAGCCTGTCGTCAATTTCCTTTAAAACCGCATTGTTCTTGGATTCAAAAACAATTTTTTTCATAGCATATTCTCCCACAGGTTAAGTTTTCACGCACATTCGAATTCAGTTTTGACTTTTACCGAAAACTCTTTTAATCGCTTCAAGATAACCGTATCCGTAAAGCGTGTCGGGTTCCAAATAGCTTGTTTCCGTCCATTCGTTCCAGCTGTTAATCGTAATAAGCGGAACATCGTTTGCGTCCGCAAATTTTTTGGCTTCCAGCAACGCCTTTTCAAAGTTTTCGGGCGTGTTGTTTTGCGCAACCGTGGGAAGATATTTATAAAATCTCGGGTTGTTGTCCCAGCCCACGGAAACGTGCGGGAAATAGGGAATGTTATAGCTGTTTTTAATTTTTTCCCATTCCTTAACAACGTCCGCCGTAACTTCAACATAATCTCTGCCCATCTTTGTAAAGTGAACAAACTGATAGTGCGTTAAGGAAGCGAAACCAAGTTTTTCCACAAGTTCGGGCGTTGTGGGAATAACGTTTCCGTCCACACCCGTAATGTTCTGTCCCCTTTCGCTCCAACGAATGAACTGAAAATGAACTCCGGGAAGACCGTATTTTTTTGCTTCATCATTAAGGCGAGCCATAGCCTTTGCGGCTTGCTCCGTTCCGCCCAAACCGGAAATAAAGTTGTTCATATCATAAATGCTGACAACCGGCTTTCCGTCGATTTTATAATAATTTTCTTTTAAGAAATATTGCTCCAACCAGCGTTTGCCTATAATTTCAAACTGTTCGCAGTTCACCGCACCTTTCCAAATTGTTTCGTTGTTGGTGCCGCTGTTGCGAATGTCCCAAAGATAGTTTGCGTCGTGGTTCGCCCACATAATATAAAACTTCATCTTACCGTTGTTGGAAGCCTTTAAAAAACCGTCGTTAAGACAGCTTTCCAAAAACGGGCGGTTATCATACCAATACCAGTCGTAAATAAATACGTTCACACCGTGGTCCAAAGCGGCGTTAATCTGCATTTCCATAACATATGGGTCGGATTCGTTCACATAACCCCAAACCGGCTTTCTGTCCCAAAAATATCCGTTGGCTTTCGGCTTCGAATTTTTTACTGTTTGCCATTCGCCAATCCCCTCTTCCCAAAACATTGCCGTTCGGGAGTCTTCTCTGCCGTAAGCAGGCCATATATACGCCGCAATATCATATTTTTTCATTTTCTTAATTTCCTTTCTTATAAAAAATTACATTATACCGTAAGCAATAATTCTTGCCGCAACGGTATGCCGATATTATAACACAGAATAATTAAAAATGCAATAGCGGTTAAAAATTTAACCGACTGCGAAACACATTTACACATAGGAGAATTTTGCGGTTTGCAAATCGAGCCAAAAGGCTCCGCAAAGGTTTTGTCTTTGGCAAAGCCATGGGAAACCGCCCTCTTTAAAGCACCGACATACGGTGCTGCTTTAAAGAGGGGCAAAAAACTTTCCTTTTGGGTAGGGATTTTTTGTGTGGGGTACGGAAAGTTTTGCTTTGTGTGGTTTATTTGCGCTTTGGCGTGGTCAGCCGCCGTTCGGTTAAAGCGCAAAAATTGCCCTTACAGCCGCCCCATACAAGAACTCACAGCCCAAAACCGCCGCTACTACCGCAACCCCAAAAAATTCCCCACACCCAAAAGAAAAGTTTTTGACCAACTTTTTTCAAAAAGTTGGTGAGGTCAAGGGCGCACAGCCCTTGTCGCAGTCCGCAGAGTGCGAAATCTCCTTGTCCGCTGACCGCAGTCAGCGACACCTCCTTATACTGAAATAATTGCAATCCAAGCGGTTGTTAATCGCAAAAAGCAGCGCAATAAACAATAAATCCGTCGTAATCCTGTATTTTGGTAATTTTAAATCTGTTCGAAAAAACGCTTTCGTATTTCATACAGCCCACGCCCTTGCCGATAAGTTTGGAAACAGCCTCTTTTTTAACCCACATATCGCAAAAATCCTCTTGCGATGGATTATCTCCCAAAAATTCGATTTCGTCGGCGCAAAAATAACGTTTTGCAAGAGCCGCAGGATTTTTAACCCGCCTTGCGGCTTTTTCGGCGTCTATGCCCACTTCATTTTCGGAAACCGCAACAAGCAAAAGATTTTCGGAGTGCGTAACGCTCACATAAACGTTTTCCAAGCCCACAACGCGAGGTTTGCCGTATTCGTCACGCCAAACCTCAACGCCGACGCCAAGTTCGCACCCCAAATATTCCGAAACCGCCGCCAAAATTTCTATGTCGCTGTTTTCACGGTTGCGGCAATGCTCAAAAGAATAAATTTTCATTATTCTTAAGTTTATTCTTCAATCGATTCTGTTTCGTCCGCCGCTTTTTCCGTCAAAGAATCAACGCCGCCTGCCGAATCGCCCGAATTATCCGCATTATCCGTATTATCCGAATCATTCGCCGCTTCCGAACCGTCCGTCAAAAGCTCCTCCGACTTTTCTTCCTCTTTCTTAACAACCGTAAGCCCGTAAATAAATACGTTTTCGTCAACTCTCATCACCTTAACGCCCTGCGTGTTTCTGGAAAGCAACGAAATGTCCTCCGTGTGAATTCTAATAATAACGCCCTCGCTTGTAATAAGCATAACGTCGTCGTCGTCGCCCACGGCGGCAATGCCGCAAAGTTTACCGGTTTTTTCCGTAAGCTTGTGACCTATAACGCCCTTGCCGCCCCTGTTGTGTATCGGGAAATCCTCTGCGGAAGCACGCTTGCCCAATCCCTTTTCGGTTATGGTAATAATGTTTCTTTCGTCGTTGGGCATAAGCGCAACCGCACCCACAACAAAATCGTCTTCGCCAAGTTCAATCGCCTTAACGCCCCTTGCCGTTCTGCCTATAAGCCTTGCTTTTTCTTCCGCAAAGCGTGCCACAAGTCCGTTGTGCGTAGCCACAAGAATGTCGCAATCGCCGGTTGTTTTCATAACGTAAAGAAGTTCGTCGCCCTCGTCCAAATTAATGGCGTTAAGCCCGCCTCGCCTGTAATTTTTATATGCCGAAAGTTCGGTTCTTTTAATAACGCCGTTTTTGGTTATCATAGTGAGGAAGGTTTCGTCGTCAAACTCCGTAACCGAAACGCTTGCCGTAAGTTTTTCGTCTTTTTCCGCTTCAATAATGTTCACAATGTTCGTACCCTTTGAATTTTTGCCGGATTCGGGAATTTCATAACCCTTTTTAACAAACATTCTGCCATAGCTTGTAAACATAAGCAAATAATCGTGGCTGTGAGCGATAATAACGTCCTGAACAAAATCTTCTTCCTTTGTTTGCATACCAATAACGCCCTTGCCGCCTCGACGTTGCGCACTGTATGTATCGGCGTCCATACGCTTAATATACCCCGCATGCGAAATTGTAAGAACGCAATCTCGACGTTCAATAAGGTCTTCCATAACAATTTCGTTTTCAACCTGTTCGATTCTTGTACGTCTTTCGTCGCCGTATTTACGTTTAAGTTCCAAAAGGTCTTCTCGAATAATGTTTTCAATTTTCTTAATATCGCCCAAAATATCGGTAAGTTCTTCAATTTTTGCTCTTAAACTGTCGGATTCTTCAATAAGCTTGTCAATTTCCAACCCCGAAAGTCTGCCCAACGGCATTTGAACAATTTCCTGCGATTGAATTTCCGTAAGGTCAAAGCGACCGATAAGAGCCGCCCTTGCGTCCGGAATGGTTTGCGAAGCACGAATTATCTTAATAACCTCGTCAATGTTGTCAATGGCAATTTTCAAGCCCTCCAAAATGTGCAAACGCTTTTGCGCCTTTTCAAGGTCGAATCTCAAACGGCGTGTAACAACGTCGATTTGGTGGTCAAGATAATAACTCAGCATTTGCTTAAGGTTAAGAATTTTTGGTTCTCCGCCCACAAGCGCAAGCATATTAACCGCAAACGTATCCTGCAAAGAGCTGTATTTATAAAGCTGATTAAGCACAAGAGTGGGGTTTGCGTCCCTGCGCAAAGTAATAACAACTTTTGTGCCGTTTCGCATATCGGAAATATCGTTAATATCCGTAATTCCCTCAATTCGCTTGTCTTTAACAAGGTCGGCAATGTTTGTAACAAGCGCGCTTTTTCTTTGCATATAGGGAATTTCCGTAATAATAATGTTTGTTTTTCCGTGTTTTTCTTCAAATTCGCATTTTGCCCGCACCTGAATTTTACCTTTTCCGGTCATATATGCTTCATAAATGCCGTTCATTCCGTAAATTGTACCGCCCGTCGGAAAATCCGGACCTTTAACAAAATTCATAAGTTCGGAAATATCGGCGTCGGGGTTGTCAATCAGGTGAATAACGCCGTCAATAACCTCGCAAAGATTGTGCGGGGGAATGTTGGTTGCCATACCAACGGCAATTCCCACGGAACCGTTGACCAAAAGGTTTGGAAATCTTGAAGGAAGAACCGTCGGTTCTTTTTGCTTGTTATCGAAATTGGGCATAAAGTCCACAACGTTTTTGTCCAAGTCCGTAACCATTTCTTCCGACATTTTCGCAAGTCTTGCTTCCGTATAACGGTAAGCCGCCGCACCGTCGCCGTCAATGTTACCGAAGTTACCGTGTCCCTCCACAAGCGGATAGCGCATGGAAAAAGGCTGTGCCAAACGAACCATAGCGTCGTAAACCGAAGCGTCGCCGTGCGGGTGATAGTGACCAAGCACGTTACCCACCGTGGTGGCGGATTTACGGAAAGGCTTGTTATATGTAAGCCCGTCCTCATACATGGAATATAAAATTCTTCTGTGAACCGGCTTCAAACCGTCCCTAACGTCCGGCAAAGCTCTGTCCACAATAACCGACATTGCGTAGTCGATAAACGATGTTTTAACTTCTCCGGATATTTCCACGTCAACAATTTTATCGTTTTTGTGGTATTCGGCTGTTTCTTTTTCGTCGTAGTTGTTAATGTTGTCACTCATTTTCATATTTCCTTTTCTTTAAATTTGCGGTACTCATACATAATAATAACTCGGCTTGTAACTGTCGTTCGGCACGTTGTTTCGGACGTTATCCGCAACTTTGCCAAAGTCGTTATTCAAAAAAATTATTTTCACATTGCGTTAAGCTTAATCTTAACTTTCGGCGTTGCCGTTTTCAACGTTGTTTTCGGCATCAGATGTTTCGGCTTCTTCAAGCTTTTTTTGCTGTTCGTTAAGTTCGGCTTCCTCTTTTTTAATTTGTTCCATAAGCTCTTCTTCATATTTTTTCTTGTCCGCTTCAATCACCTTGCCGGCTCTTTCAAGTTCTTTTGCTCGGCGTTTGGCTTGCGAATTGGATTTAAAAGTCATTTGAGCAACCTCAAATTGGGAATCCTCATAATAATAATAGTTTTTAAGCTTATTAACAACGCCCGTAATATATTCCACGTCGGAATCGTCAAGAAGTTCCGTGGGAGCTTGGTTTCTGTAAAGCTTCATAGCCTTAATCGCGCTTGTGGTTTTTTCGTCGTAAATGCCGTCGGCAAATTCTTCGTCCAAATATCCCATAAGCGCAAGACGGCGTTCAAGTCCCAAAACCGTTTCGTTTTCCGCACCCTCTTGCAACGTTTTATAATTTTCGCCGTTAAAAGTTTCAAGCGGTTCGGTGGGGAAAGTCTGTTTTGCAAGACACAAGTCAATTTCAATATCCGGCGAAAGACCGGTTTTGTTATAAGAAGTTTTCAGCGGAGTTAAAATTTCAAAGCTTGTAATTGTAAACAAATCGCCGTTTTTAAAAGCGTAGCTGTATTGCCCCACAGCCTTTCCGTAGGTGTTTTTACCCACAAGAGTTGCGCCGCAGTGGAATTTAAGGCACATTGCAAAGAGTTCCGCCGCGCTTGCGGTGTTTTCGTTGACAAGAACGGTAATTTTTTCAAAGCCCTTGCCCGTGCCGTCGGACAAAACCGCTTCCGGCTGTTCGTGTTCTCGGGAGTTAATGTAATAAAGAACCCGTCCTTTTTCTTCAATAAGCATATTTGCCATTGCTTCGGCATAATCCAAATTACCGCCGCCGTTATCTCGCAGGTCAATCAAAAGGTTACCGTTACCGTCCTTGCGTGCAAGAGCCAAAGCGGCTTTAAAATCGTCAACAACGCTTTCTTTAAGGAAAGAATCCACGGCAACATAAGCATAAGAATTGTTTTCGGCGTCATAAGTAACGCTTGTGGCGGCAAATCTGCCCTTTTGAAGTTTAACCGAAATAAGTTCGCCGTTTCGTTCAACGGTCAGGTTAAGAATATAGCTTTTTTTGCCGGTTGTTTCGTCCAAAACAAATTCGGGTTCGTTCGGAATGCCCAAGCTTACGCCGTTTTCGTCAAAAACTTCTTCCGCCACAAACGGCAAATAACGAATTGCGTTCACAACTGCGCTGTAAGGAACGCCGTCAAAGGGGATATTTTCGGCGGAAATAATTCTGTCGCCGGCTTTCAAGCCCGCTTTTTCGGCGGGTGAATCGGGAGCGACGGCGGTAATATATGTTCCGTGTTCGGAAAGTTTAAGTTTACGGATTTCATAGCTGTCCTCCGTGCCGAAATAAATGCCGTAGCCTTTGGAACTGCCGTCGCTTGCAAGCCCGCTGCCCGCCTCGTAATAGCTGCTGTATTCGTCCATCGAGCCCAACAGCGTATCAAAAAACAAAAGCATAAGGTCGGGATTTTCTTTCATAAGTTTCATCATAAAAGCTTCCGTAAGTTGGGCATCGGAAAACTCATAAAGGTGAGTGTCCTTATAAAGATTAAAAATATCCATAAACAGCTCGTATTGATAGCTGTCGTATTTAATGGAATAATTCGGAGTATAACCCGAATAAACGGGGTTTGCGGCGGAGTCGTCATAGCGCAAGCCGTCGGAAGAAGCCGAAGCGGAATTGTCGGAACAATTATCCGAAGTCCCGTTTTCGGCGGCAAAAGCGCAGTTGGACAATACTGTGGCAACGCACAAAAAAGCGGATAAGGGTTTCAAAAGTTTACGCAGCATATTAATCGGTTTCCTTTCTTTTTATATTTGATGTTATATTTGATGAATTAAGGTTTGATAAATCTTCGGAAGAAAACGGACGTCGCAGTTCCGAAAGTTTTTTAAACGGAAAAATTTCAAGTTTCAAAACGGACGAAAGCAAAAGTCTCGCGCCGTGCGAAATATCGTAATGAATTTCAAGCGAACCGGAGTTATCGCAAATGCGGTTGTCAAAATAATACATTTGCGCGCAAATGCATTCAAACTCGGGGGGATTACGTTTTAAACCAACCGAGTCCGCACAAGGCTCGTTTTCCGACGTAACGGAATTAAAGTCCCGCAAAAAAACATTGGGCGCAAACGGTTCCGCGTTATGCAAAAGCACCGTGTTGTCGTTATAAACGGTAACGTAAGAAGAGCCGTTGAATTTTATTCGTTTAAAGGAATTGTAAATTTCGCAAAAGCCGTCGCAATAAAATTCAACGTCGCCCTTGTTGGGCGGTCGGTTTTCGGCGGCAACTTTCGGAAAAAAGCCGTATTCTCGATAAAATTCCGCATTTTTTGCCAAAGACTGTTCTTTTTCATAATATTTATCGTGACTTAAAATAAAAAAATCGGAGTAATCGTCTTCTTCCTCTTCTTCTTCAAAAAGTTCCAAGCCTTTTGTACGGCGTTTAACGTCGGTTGCGGCAAAGGCTCTGTCGCCTTTCAAGCTGAAAGCGACTCTGATTTTATGTTTGGCGATAATCTTTTCTTGTTGAACATTTTGAACGCTTTGAACGCTCTCCGATTCGTTATTGCAATTACTCATAAACCCCCTCCTGTCGGGAAGCCCCGACGGCATATCGCACGCTGATTTTTGCAAAAAGTCCGAATTTATGTGCCTGCGAATTGCACCGTTTAACCGCCATTAATTAAAGCGGTTAAACTCACATCGAATTTTTAAGTTAAAAATTTCGGTTTTTAATTTCGCGGTCAACTGTTACGGTATTTTTCAATATCCACCCTCGTAACTCTGTCAATACTTCTTCCCAAAAAAGCGGAAGCAATATCGCTGAAGTTGTGCGGTTCGTCGCTCACAAAGAAGTTCGAACAGCCTTTGTTGTCTTTGCAAGCTTGCTTTTCGGAGTTTTTCAGCATATCCGCAACCGCCTCCGCCGCACATTCGCCGGAATCCACAAGTTTCGGAACATATCCCAAAACCTCTTTGCAGGCGGTTTCCACCGTTTCTTTAATAATGGGATAATGCGTACACCCCAAAATAATGCTGTTCGGTTTAAAGTTCGCAAGTTTAAAAATATATTCTTTTGCAATCGAAAGCGTAATGGGATTGTTCGGTTGAATATATCCGTTTTCCACAAGCGGAACAAACATCGGGCAACCCACCGCCGCCACCTTTAAATCCGAAGATATTTTCCCTATTTCCGTTTCATATGCGCCTTTTCGCACAGTTGCGGGAGTGCCCAAAATGCCTATTCTTCCGCAAATACCGCCAACGTTCGGCAGTTCGGAAAGTTGAGAAGCCTTGCGGCATGCGGGTTCAACCACGCCGATAATTTTCAGCGACGTTTGTGTTCTCAGCGTTTCCAAAGCAATTGCGCTCACCGTGCCGCAGGCAATAAGAACGGCTTTAACGTCGTTACTTTCCAAAAAGCGCAAATCGTCCAAAGAATATTTAACAATGGTTTCGTCGGAGCGAGTGCCGTAGGGAACGCGTCCCGTATCGCCGAAATAAATAATGTTTTCGTTCGGGCAAATTTTTTCCAACGCTCGCACAGCCGTAAGCCCGCCAAGCCCGGAATCGAAAACGCCCACGGCTCTGTTATCGTAAATAGATGTCATATTAACGCAAAATCCTTTCAAAAGGCGTCGTTCGCATTGTTTCATAATATATTATATAACGCGACTGATATATTATAGCAGATTTTTTTGTTTTTGTCAAACGAATAAGGCGCACAAAAGGTGAATTTACGCTGAATTTTTCAAAATTCACACTTTATTAAAAATGAAGAAAATCATTTCACGCTCAAAGCCTCCGAAAAGCGACAAAAAGACGTCGTTCACATTTAGGACATTTTAATGAAAAAGCGAATTTGTGCAAAAAACGTATTGATTTTTCACCCAAAGTATGTTAATATAGTATCGGTGAAAAAATAAAAAAAGAAAGGTAGTAAAACCGCAGTGAAACACGAATACACTCTAAATTACGTAGGAACGGGCTGTTCCGAATATAATTCAAAACCAAACGACATAGTAAATTTCGTAATAAAAAATCAGCTTTTGGACGCAGACGCCTGGAAGCATTTTGTTCTTGCGTTTAAAAACGATTTGGATATCGAAGATAACGGCTGGCGAGGCGAATATTGGGGAAAAATGATGCGAGGAGCGTGCCTGACATACCGATACAGCCGCAACCAAGAACTTTATAACGTTCTTACCGAAGCGGTGGTTTCGCTTTTGGAAGTTCAAAAAGAGCGAGGCTGTTTTTCAACCTATACGGAAGAAAAAGAATTTAACGGCTGGGATATGTGGAGCCGAAAATACGTTCTCACGGGTATGCAGCACTATTACGACATATGCCGTGACGAAGCGTTAAAAGAAAGAATAACGCAAGCGCTTTGCCGCCATGCGGATTATCTTTGCGAAAAAATAGGCAGCAAAGAAGGTCAAAAAGAAATAACCCAAACAAGCGATTTTTGGCTCGGAGTAAATTCCTGCTCAATCCTCGAACCCATATTGCGCCTATACGATATGACCAAGGAACAAAAATATCTCGATTTTGCGGAATACATAATTTCAACCGGCGGTATCGACCACGAACTCAACCTTGTGGAACTTGCGCTTGAAAATAAGCTTATGCCCTATCAGTACCCCGAAAACAAAGCGTACGAAACAATGTCGTTTTTCGAAGGAATTTTGTGCTACTACGAACTTTTCGGGAAAGAAGAATATTTCACCGCAGTCAAAAACTTTGTGGAATCCGTTGCCAAAACCGATATAACCGTAATAGGCTGTTCCGGTTGCACGCACGAACTGTTCGATAATTCCGCCGTCAAGCAAACCGAACCGTCCGAAGTAATAATGCAGGAAACCTGCGTAACGGTAACGTGGATTCGCCTTTTGGCAAGACTTCACCTGCTTACGGGCGAAGCAAAATATGCACAAAGAATCGAAAAAAGCGCGGTAAATTCTCTTTACGGAAGCATAAACACGCATATGTTGCCGCAAAACAAAAGCTGGCAGGAAGACGGCACTCTGATAGGTCCGTTCGTGTTCGACAGCTACGCTCCTCTTTATAACTATAAAAGAGGCGTTGGAGTCGGCGGTTCAAAAATCTATCCCGACGGTTTTTATTACGGCTGTTGCGCATGCATAGGAAGCGCGGGCACGGCGCTCTATCCGCTTGTTTCCGCACTTGAATCCGAAAACGGAATCGTTTTGAACTCTCTTTGGAGCGGAAACGTATGCGCCAAAACTCCGAGCGGCAATAACGTAAAAATAAACATAAGCGGCAATTTCCCCATAGGCGGCGAAATAACGGTAAAATTGGGTATGGAAAAAGCGGAAAAATTCGAAATTAAAATCAGAGTACCGGAAAACAACGCAAAATTCGAATGTTCGCAAAACGGAAAAATCCCCGCCGAGCAAAACGGCTATATAACCTTTAACCAAGAGTTTAAGGACGGCGACGAAATAAAGGTATTTCTCGAAAACAGACTCACGGAAGAAAAACTTAATGGAAAAACCGCGTTTACATACGGAATACTGACTCTTGCGCGTGACAGCGCAAAAGAAAACAAAGAAGTTGCCGCCGACCTTACGGAAACGACGGAACTTCAAAGAAACGGCGGAAAACTTGAATATACAATTTGCGAGCCCCAAGGCGAAGAAATGATAAGAATAAAAGTAAAAAAAGCCGACGGAACGGAACTTTTGCTCACCGATTTTGCATCGTGCGGCAAAAAATGGAACGTCCCCAACTGTCTTATGACGGTTTGGATGAATATAAAATAACGGCAATCAAAAAATATCGCATAAGTTACAGCCAAGCACCTTTTACACATAGAAGATTTCGCACCCCTGCGGTTTGCGACAATGGCTTTTCGCCCTTGACCTCACCGACTTTAAAGCACCGACATACGGTGCTTAGAAAAAAGTCGGACAAAAAATTTTCCTATGGGTAGAATTTTTTGGGTATTGCGGGAATTTTCAATTTTGGCGGTTAATTTTGAGTTTTGGTTTTGGCTTGTGTGCGTTTGTTGTACACTTCGCCGAATATTGCAAATTTCGGAAAATATACGGCATACCTCCGATAGTTAAAAAACCGCCCTCATCGCCGCAACTTATACAAAAACCGCAGCAAAACCCGCCCTTATCACAGCAACCGCAAAAGAATTTTTTCACCCCAAAAAATTCTTTTGCGGAGTTTTTTTCAAGCACCGTATATCGGTGCTTTTTTAGCGACCGGGTTCAAAGTTCGCAAAGCCCTTGTCGCTGTCCGCAGACGGAGAAACACCACACGCAAACCGAAAAACAACGTCCGAAACCGGTATAAAACCGTCGCTTTTTCGGCGAAAATCGCAAGAAAAAAACGGATATTTTCCGTTATCGGTGGAAAAAAAGCGGAAAAAATTCGATATTTTCGGGGCGGTTACGCCGAAAATCCCCCCGCCGACAGCCGAATTTTTTTAAAACGATAAAACGGAAAATCCCGACGGCATAATTTAATCCGTCCGAAAAAATTCGAAATTCAGCCGAACCGTATCCGCCGACCAAGCAAAAATACCGCCGTAATTATGAGCAATTCAAAAATACGGCTTTCCGATTAAAAGCCGGAATTTTTCCGAACGGCAAGTTGCGGCTGATTTTTCCGAAACAGTGATTTTTACGTTAAAAATTTGCGGCGAATGTTTCAAAACAGTGATGTTACGGTTGCGAGTTGCGGAGGGGTGTTGAAAACAGTGATTTTGCTGTTGCTGATTACAGCTGACGTATCTAAAACAGTGACTTTGTTGCCGTCGGTTATGGTTGATGTATCGAAAACAGTGATTTTACCGTTTTGCAAATTACGAACAACGCTTTAAACCGGTGATTTGATGTTACAGATTGCGAGTACTGTTTCAAAAAGCAGAGATACGCTGTTGAAAATTTGCGGTCGTTAGTTCTAAAACAGTGCTACGCTGTCACGGATTTTTCCGAATTTTAAAAATAACAGTGATTTTTGTTACCGCAGACGCGGTCGGTGTGTTGAAAACAGTGATTTTATTTCCGCTGATTACGGCTGATGTATCTAAAACAGTGATTTTTCCCTATTCTCAATCCGAATAAGCCGAGCAAGTCGGAAAAGTCGAATAGGTCGGGTAAGTCGAATAGGTCGGGTAAGACGAATAATTCGGATAAGACGAATAAGTTGAGCGAATCCGATAACCGGAACGGCTAAAACCGTGCCATCTTTTTTCCGTAGCGCATAAGTTCCGAAAGCTTTTCGCTGTCGAAAAACATAATGGAAAACACGGAAACGACGGAAAATCCGCATATCGAAATTCGCAAAACTATTCCCCACACGCCGTCGAAACTGCCGCATACGGAATAACACAACGCAAAGGACGCAAAAAACGAAAGCAACAGGGCGCAAACGTATTTTAAAACGTCGGACGCAAATTCGCAAAATCCGCTTTTAAATCCGTATTTAAAAAGTATATACGGTTCGTACCACAGCGAAAACGCCGTGGCTCCCGCAATCTGCCCCAACAAAACGCCCGCAATTCCGTATTTCGGCGCAAACGCAAGCGTTGCCGCCAAAGTTAGGACGGCTTCCGCCAAGGCTTTGTATTTTTCTTTTTCGAAAAGCCCGAAACTGTCCAAAAACACTCCCGTGGGTTTTCGCAAAGCGGAAATAAACATACTTACGCAAAAAAGGGCGGTTTCCGCCGTGCCGAGTTTCATTTCGGCTCCCACCCACAGTTCTATTATTTGCGGACAGACAAAAAACAGCGAAACGGCAAAAAAACCGCCGAGCATAAACTCCGCCAAAAACGCCGTGGAAAATACCTTTTGCATACGCTTTTCGTTTGAGGTTACGCAAAGGTTTCCCACGCTTGCCTGCAATGCTCCGACGGCGACCGAAACAAACGCCAGACAAGTGCCGGTAAGCATTGTGTAGTTTGAATATTTTGCGCCGCCCGAAAGCCCCAAAAAGGCGAATACCGCCATATTGTCCGCCGAACCGCACAGCACCGAGCCCAATTTGTGGCAAAACAGCGTTTTTACCCGCAAAACAAGTTCGTTTTTTTCTTTTTTCGGAAGCGGCGGCGAGGGGGAATATACGTAAGGATACATTTTTTTTATTTTACGGTAAAGCAACGTTTCTTTGACAAGCCCCGAAATTATTCCCACAAGAAGATATAAAATATAGCTTTTGAAGCGGGCGAGCGCAAACAGGCGCAAAAATTGCGATATTATGAAAAAAACGTATTCATAGGCGGCGACGACATAACTTTTTTGGTCGGAAATCGGCAAAATTTGTATGTGAGAAAAAAGATAGGAAACCGCCGTATCCGCAAGCGAAAGC
Source organism: uncultured Oscillospiraceae bacterium (assembly GCA_964544455.1). GTDB lineage: Bacteria > Bacillota > Clostridia > Oscillospirales > CAG-382 > SIG622. The sequence continues at coordinate 5,302 of CAZJCI010000008.1, read as the reverse complement.
AAAAAAACCGTCAGCGCAAAGCGGGAATCCATTTCTTTTTCCGTAAAAATGTGCAAAAGCGGCGAAACGGCAACGCCGACGGCGAGGGTTATTGCGGCGATTATTACGTATATTCGGCGCAGGTACTTCATTATTTGAACCACCGTTTTTTTATCCCCGAAAGCAAGCGGACGGTAAAGCGCATAGGCGCAAGCTGCGCCGAAGCCCGGTTCCAAAAGCGACAAAAAATTGAGAAAATGCCCGCACAGTCCGGAAAATCCCATATATTCGCTTCCCAGCATACGCAAAAATATTCGGCGGGACAAAAAATTAAAAATTACCGTTGTCAACTGCCCCGCAAGCGAAACCTTTAAATTTTTTCCGGATTGCGTTATTCTTTCCGTGGGCATAAATTCGCCTCCTTTGTTTTTGTGCCGAATCCATTATATGAAACAACTTGAAATTTGATTCGCCGAGAATCGGCGGGGCGCGAGAAAAGGGTTTGTTTCGGTTCACGGTGAAGCGGGCGGAGTGAGGGGAAAGGTTTGTTTCGGTTTGCGGCGAAGCGGGCGGAGTGAGGGGAATGGTTTATTTCGATTCGTGGCGAAGCAGGCAGAGTGCGTGGAATGGTTTGTTTCGGTTTGCGGAGAAACTGGCGAAATGAGGGGAAAGGTTTGTTTCGATTCGTGGCGAAGCGGGTGAAGTGAGGAGAAAAGTTTGTTTCGGTTTGCGGCGAAGCGGGCGGAGTGAGTGGAATGGTTTGTTTCGATTCGTGGTGAAGCGGGCGGAGTGAGTGGAATGGTTTGTTTCGGTTTGCGGAGAAACTGGCGAAATGAGGGGAAAGGTTT
>CAZJCI010000008.1:0-4375 GCA_964544455.1 uncultured Oscillospiraceae bacterium | reverse complement strand
GTTTCGGTTTGCGGCGAAGCGGGCGGAGTGAGGGGAAAGGTTTGTTTCGGTTTGCGGAGAAACGGGCGAAGTGAGTGGAAAAAGTTGATTTTGGTTTTGGGAAACGCACGGAGAGCGTGAAAAAATGCGTGAAAACGGTGTGATTTTTGCTTATTTTTTATAAAATTTGTAAAATCGGTAAAATTATTTTGCAAAAAACGTGTAAATTAACATATTCCTCTTGACATTTTTGCGTTTTTGCGTTAAAATATCATTATCGGACAGTTTTGCTTACGGGACATCCCGTGAATTAATATAGCGGTTCGCGCCGCAAAACCCGATAAAAGAATTATTAACGGCTGCATTGAAAAGCAGTGCGCCTCTTATTAAAATATTTTTCTTTATTCTGACGGGATTTTCGGTCCCGGTTTACATATTCTCCGTTTTTTCGGAGTTTTAAATTGCACGGCGAACGCTCCTTTTACGCTGTGCGGAAAATTGAATATTATTTTGTAAGATAAGCTCTGTGCCGGCGGCGCAAGCTCTTTTTTCGGAGTGATGCGGCGGCGCATGGCGCGGGCTTTCGGCGCGCCTTTTTTATGCTGCGGATACGGAGGTGCGTATGGATATTGTTATCGGAATTATCATCGGCATTGTTGCGGGCGTTGCGCTCGGCGGTTTTGTCGGATATTCCTACAGAAAAAAAATCGGCGAAGCTAAAATAAAATCCGCCGAGGACGAAGCGAAAAGAATCCTGGACGAAGCTTTAAAGGATTCCGAAACCAAGAAAAAAGAGGCTTTAATCGAAGCCAAAGAAGAAGCGATTAAGCTTAAAAACGAAGCGGAACGGGAAGCAAAGGAACGCAGAAACGAAGTTGCACGGCTTGAAAAAAGAGCTCAGCAAAAAGAAGAAGCTCTTGATAAAAAAGTTGAACAGTGCGAACGCACGGAAGAAAAATATAAGGCGAAAATTGCCGAGTGCGAAAAAAAATACGAAGAAATCGACGGTATGTATGTTGCTCAACGTCAAAAGCTTGAGGAAATTTCCGCAATGTCCACCGAACAGGCAAAGGAATATCTTTTGGCAAAGGTTGAAACGGAAGTTCGTCACGAAGTCGCCGTTAAGATTAACGAAATAGAACAGCAGGCAAAGGACGAAGCGGACGAAAAGGCAAGAAATATTATTTCGCTTGCAATTCAGCGGCTTGCTTCCGAACAGGTTGCCGAAGCGACGGTTTCCACCGTGGCTTTGCCCAACGACGATATGAAGGGCAGAATTATAGGCAGAGAGGGCAGAAACATAAAATCAATCGAAGCCATTACCGGTGCGGATATTATTATTGACGATACTCCCGAAGCGATTACCGTTTCCTGCTTTGACCCGGTGCGCCGAGAAATTGCAAGGCTTGCGCTTGAAAGACTTATCAGCGACGGCAGAATTCACCCATCGAGAATAGAAGAAACGGTGGAAAAATGTACAAAAGAAGTTGAAACCGTCATTAAGCAGTCCGGCGAACAGGCAACGTTTGAAACCGGCGTGAACGGGTTGAATCCCGAACTTATTAAAATCTTGGGAAGATTGCGTTACAGAACAAGCTACGGTCAAAACGTGCTTATTCACTCCATTGAAGTGGCTCACATTGCGGGAATTATGGCTGACGAACTTGGCGTGGATTCCACGCTTGCAAAACGAGCGGGACTTCTTCACGACATAGGCAAGGCGGCAAGTCACGAAATAGAGGGTTCGCACGTAACTTTGGGCGTGGACATTGCACGCAGATTTAACGAAAGCCGAGACGTTATTCACGCTATTGAAGCGCATCACAACGACGTTGAACCGCAAACGGTTGTGGCAATGCTTGTGCAGGCGGCGGACGCAGTTTCGGCGGCAAGACCGGGCGCAAGAAGAGAAAACTTGGAATCCTATATCAAACGTTTGCAAAAACTTGAAGAAATTGCCACGGGGTTCGACGGTGTGGATAAGTGTTTTGCAATTCAGGCGGGGAGAGAAATCAGGGTTATGGTTAAACCCGAGCGTGTTTCCGACGACGATATGACTTTGCTTGCAAGAGATATTGCCGCAAAAATCGAAGACGAGCTTGAATATCCCGGACAGATTAAGGTTAATCTTATCCGAGAAAGCAGAAAAACCGATTTTGCAAAATAATTTTAAAGTCGCTCACGGCAAACGCTTTGGGCGACTTTTTTCAGCGTTACAAATTATACATAAAAACGGCTTGAAACCATTAAAATATTATGGTATACTTTATTGAAATTTTATGCTAATGCAAGACTGCGAGGTATGGCGGTGCTTAAAAACAGTGCGGATTCGGAAATGCTTGTTCTTTTTATTTTTTCGGAGTTGCCCGACGAGGTAACTTTGTCCGAAGCAAGAGAAATTTTGCTTGCAAGCGAAGAACTTGACAATATGCAAATCGATTCTTTTATTTCAGAACTTGAAAAAAGCAAACAAATTTATATCGGTACGGACACGGTGTCCGACGCAAAAAAAATTCCCGGCGAAAAATATGTTGCTATAACGGGCTTGGGAGCGGCGATTGCCGAAACGCTGGGCGAACAGAAAAAAATTTTTAGAACTGCGATTAACAAGGCGATCAGAAGATATAAAAAAATTGCCTGCGGTATTGATTACAGAATCGATATTGCCACGGTAAGCGGCGGTTCCAACGTTAAGTTCGACGTGCTTGTGAACGGAAAAATTTATTTTACGTCCACGATGTTTTTTGCAAAAAGCGCAGAGGCGTTGCGGGTTTATAATCGCATAGACAACGATCCCGAGGCTTTTTATAACGGCGTTATGACGGTGGCTACCGGGGAAATAGATTATATTATGTAATTTTTGGTGAAAATTATGCAAGATGAAATTTTGAAAAAAATATCAGAAATTCAACTTTTTGTGTTGGATATGGACGGAACTCTTTATTTGGGGGATTCTCCGCTGGAGGGAGCGGCGGATTTTTGCAAAAAAATACTCGAAAGCGGAAGAAAGCTTATTTATTTTACAAACAACGCTTCAAAAGCTCCCGAAGATTATGTTGAAAAGCTTGTTCGCTTGGGCTTTCCGTGCAAGAGGGAAAACGTTATGACCTCCGGAGACGTTGCGATTGCGTATCTTAACAAATTTCGCAAAGGCGAGAGCGTTTATCTTATGGGAACGGAAAATTTGGAAAAAAGCTTTAAGCAAAACGGCATTGCTCTTTCGGATAACGCAAAAATCGTTGTTACAAGCTTTGACCTTTCGCTTACATACGCAAAGTTGGAGCGGGCTTGCACGCTTATTCGCAACGGCGCAACCTTTTATTCCACGCACCCCGATATTAACTGCCCCACGCAGAACGGCTTTATTCCGGACAGCGGCGCGATTTGCGGCGCGATTACTCTTTCAACAGGCGTTAAACCGAAATATTTCGGGAAGCCTTATGCGGAAACGGCGGAAATGATTGAACTTGTTTCCGGCGTTGCAAAAAGCAATACCGCAATGGTGGGCGACAGGCTTTATACCGACATTGCTTTGGGAAAAAACAACGGTCTTTGTTCGGTTTTGGTTATGAGCGGCGAAACCACGGAGCAAATGTTGGAAGACTTGACGGAAAACCAAAAGCCCGACCTTAAATTCGGTTCGGTTAAGGAGATAATTCCTTATCTTTGATTATCGGCGGAGGTTCAAGCGACGTATTGGTTTTTGTGGAGAATGAAAAACGGCTCATTGAAAATATATAGGATAGGAGGGTAATAATATGCAAAAAGCATTATTTCCGATAGGCGAATCGGATATTGAAGTTCTTGACGGAGACCGCGGCAAAAACTACCCTCATCAAGATGAGTTATATGAAAATGGGCACTGTTTGTTTTTGTCTGCCAATAATGTTACCGACAGCGGATTTCGTTTTGAAACAACAATGTTCATATCAAAGGAAAAAGACGAAATTCTCCACGGCGGAAAGCTTCGCAGGAATGATATTGTTATAACCACTCGAGGAACCGTTGGTAATGTAGCGTATTACGACAATCATATTCCTTACGAAAATATTCGGATTAATTCCGGAATGCTTATTGTACGTTGCGGGGAAAAAATAAACAGCGAGTATATTTACTATGTACTCAGAAGTTCGGAATTTCAGAAACAAATTAAATCAATTCAGACGGGAAGCGCACAGCCGCAACTCCCCAAATCACATTTCCTGAAAATGCCGATTTGCATTCCCGAACCTGAAACGCAAAACAAAATTGCAAGTATTTTGTCCGCTCTTGACAGAAAAATCGAAAGTAATGCTTGTATAAACGATAATTTAGAACAGCAAGTGCAGACGATATTTAAAGAATGGTTTATAGACAATCCCGAAAACGGTAAATGGTCAACGGGAACATTCTCCGA
>CAZJCI010000007.1:0-21603 GCA_964544455.1 uncultured Oscillospiraceae bacterium | reverse complement strand
GTTGAAGCGGGTGCTTCCGCTGCATCAAGACTTGGCGAAGTGGTTGCAACACACGTAATTCCCCGACCGCATGCTGATGTGGAAAAAATTCTTCCGAAGCTTTGATATAAATTTTCAATAAAGAAAGGCGCAAGCAATGAAATCACTCGGATTTGTTGAAGTTTCCGGTGTGGTTGCCGCCGTAAGCGCACTTGACGTTATGACAAAGAGTGCAAACGTGGAATTTGTAACTTGGGAAAGAAAGCTTGGCGGAAGAATGGTAACGGTAATAATCACAGGAAGCGTTTCGGATGTAACCGAAGCCGTTGAATGTGCAAAAAAAAATGCCGCATATCCGATTATGGCGTCTAACGTAATTGCAAATCCGCATTCGGAAACGTTAAGGCTTGTGGCGTTAAGCGCAAAGAGACTTCAAAAACATTAACGATGCAGTAGCGGTAGTTTTTAAGAATAAAAAATAAATATCCTTTTTTGAAAGGAATTAAACTATGGCAACCAAAAAGAATTTAAAATCCGTAAATACCGAAACTATTGCGGAGATAAAAAACAATACTGAAATTGTAAAGGAGAACGTAAAAATGGTACAACAGGCACTTGGTATGATTGAAACACGCGGTCTTGTTGCCGCAATTGAAGCGGCAGACGCAATGCTTAAAGCCGCAAATGTAGAACTCGTGGGAACAGAAAAAATCGGTTCGGGTTTGGTATCCGTAATGGTAAGAGGAGACGTCGGCGCTGTTAAAGCGGCAGTCGAAACCGGCGCAACAGCTGCAGGAAATCTTGGCGAAGTTATTGCAACGCACGTAATTCCCAGACCTCATACGGATGTTGAAAAAATTCTTCCCGCAATTAAGTAATCAAGCGATTAAGAGTGGCAAGCCGTCGGGACGTTTAAACGCCTTTCCGACGGCAGTCACGGATTTTGCTCGATATTCATAATATTTTGCTTGTGAATACGGAGCAAGTTCCGTGAAATTTCCAAACATTGTGAAAGGAACATAAATATGGTAATCGGTAAAGTTGTAGGTAGCATAATTGCCACAAGAAAAAACGATAAACTTATAGGTCAAAAACTCCTCATTGTACGTCCGTTGGAAAATATGGAAAAAAAAGGAGAGTTTGTTGCAATTGATAATGTTGGAGCGGGAATAGGCGAAACCGTTTTGGTTTGTGTCGGTTCGGCGGCACGGGTTGGTTGCGATCTTGAAAATGCTCCCATTGACGCCGCAATTGTCGGTATTGTTGACGAACAGTAATAATTACCTTGCTGAAAGGACGAAAATATAATGGAATTAAATAATCTTTCCGAAATAATGCGAAAAGCCGGAGTTGTCGGTGCCGGCGGCGCAGGATTTCCTTCGTATGCAAAACTTAATATGGCGGCGGATACGATTATTCTTAACTGCGCCGAATGCGAACCGCTTTTAAAGCTTCACAGGCAAATGCTTGCAAAGTATGCACTCGAAATAATGGAAACGCTTGAAGAAATTGCCGACACTTTGGAGGCTTCACGGGTAATAATAGCTGTAAAACCGGCATACACGGAAGCGGTTAATGCGGTAAAAGCAAATCTTTCAAAGTTTTCAAAGATAAAAATCGGCTATCTTCCGGAAATTTATCCTGCGGGCGACGAGGTTGTTACAATCTATGAAACCACAGGCAGAGTTGTTAATCCCGGAGCATTACCGATAACGGTAGGATGTATAGTTTACAATGTAGAAACAATTTATAACATATACAGAGCTTGGAAAGAAAATGCTCCTGTTACGCACAAGTACATAACAATAGCCGGAGAGGTTAATAATCCCTGTACACTTAAAGCACCGATCGGTATTACTTACGGTGAACTTATCAATTTTGCGGGCGGAGAAAGTTGCGATGATACGGTAATTATTGCGGGCGGTCCGATGACAGGCAGAATTGCCGCAAAAAGCGACGTGGTTACAAAGACATCAAATGCGGTTTTGGTTATGCCGCGAAACGCATATATTGTTCAAAAAAGAGTGACGCCTATTACGATAAGTGTTAAAAGAGCAATGGCGGCTTGCTGTCAGTGCAGAATGTGTACGGATTTATGCTCCAGAAATCTTTTGGGACATCCGATAGAACCTCATAAAGTAATGAGAGCTGCGGCAAGCGGTAACGTTAGCGACGGTGCCGCAATGATTGGAACTTTTTCATGTTCCGCCTGCGGTCTTTGCGAAATGTATGCTTGCGGTCAGGGATTGAATCCGCGAAGCATTATTTCGGAAATTAAAGGCGGGTTGCGTGCAAACGGAATTATGCCTCCAAAGGGGATAGAAGCAAAAAGTGTGAATTCGTCAAGAGAATACAGAAAAGTTCCCATGTCACGACTTATTGCACGGCTGGGGCTTTCAAAATATGATGTGGACGCTCCCATACTTGATACTGATGTGAAATCAGAAAGTTATAGAATTATGCTTTCACAGAGTATCGGTGCTCCGTCTGTTGCGTGCGTAAAACTCGGAGATAGCGTGGAGCGGGGCGATGAGCTTGGAGTTTTCGACGAATCAAAGCTGGGTACTTCCGTTCACAGTCCTGTTGACGGTAAAGTAAGTGAAATTACGGATAAATATATAATTTTAAAATAAACTGTATAATAAAAAATTACAAGAGGTAATAAAAATGACAAATAAAGCACTCGGTATGGTTGAATATCAGACTGTGTCCGCCGGAATAAGCGCGACCGATCTTATGATAAAAACCGCTGATATAGAAATTATTCAATCATCGGTTGTGTGTCCCGGAAAATATATTACAATTATTTCGGGAGAACTTTCCGCAATTACAGCGAGTATTGAAGCGGCAAAAATTCAACTTGGTGAAAAATTGACCGATTCGTTTATACTTGGAAATCCGCATGCCGATATATTTCCCGCAATTTACGGTGGAGCGTCTGTTGAAAATGCAAAGGCTCTCGGCGTACTCGAAACATATTCGGCACCGGCAATAATTGTTGCGGCGGACACTGCGGCGAAAACAAGCGATGTTTCGTTAATAGAACTTAGAATAGCACGCGGAATGTGCGGAAAATCTTATATGCTTTTAACCGGCGATGTTGCAGCGGTAAGCGCAGCGATAGAAAGCGCAAAAAACAAAGTCGGAATCGATGGGCTGTTGCTTGATTCCTCGGTTATTCCGAACCCTGATAAAAATCTTTGGAATTCGATTCTTTAATATGCTTCCGATTGAAAGACGAAACGAAATACTTCAAAAGCTTATGCTTGACGGCAGGGTGGTTGTTTCCGAACTTTCGGAAAAATATGAAGTTACCGAAGAAACAATTCGACGCGATTTGGATAAGCTTGAAAGTGACGGATATGCCAAAAAAACCTATGGCGGCGCAGTGCGCAACGATAATACCGCAAGTGAATTGCCGTATATTGTGCGTAAGCAAACAAATGTAGGCGGAAAAAAGTATATTGCCGAAATTATCGGTTCTCTTATAGAAGATGGAAACAGTTTGCTTTTGGATTCAAGCACAACTGCGATTTTTGCGGTAAAAAGTATTTGTTCCAAGCGTAATCTTACGATTATAACAAACTCTGTGGAGATTCTTTTGGATTTGCCGCAGGGAAACGATTGGAGTATAATTTCAACGGGCGGGCAATACCGAAGCGAGGCAATGGCTTTTTACGGTAGTGCCGCGGAAGAGCTTGTGGAAAAATATCATGCCGATTACGCAATTTTGTCTTGCAAAGGATTGGATATTGAAAAGGGAATTACCGATACAAGAGAAGCGTTTGCGCAACTGAAAAAAAAATTTATCGGCTCGGCAAAAAATGTAATTCTTGCTGTGGATCACACTAAGTTCGATAAGATTTCATTTGTAAAACTTGGAAGTCTTGACGGAGTCGATATTGTTGTTACGGATGTAGAGCCAACGGAAAAATGGAAAAGTTTTTTTGATGAAAAAAATATAAAACTATATTATTAAATTATTCGGAACCGGTAATATGAAAATAAAAAGTATACACGGAACAGATTTGAAGTGTTCCGAAGTAATTCTGGGAACAGATTATTACGGCGAATCCATAAGCAAAGAAAATGCAAACAAGTTTATGGACCGTTATATAGAAAACGGCGGAAACACAATAGATACCGCAAGGCTTTATACCTGCGGAAAAAGCGAAAGAATTATCGGAGAATATCTAAAAAACGCAAAATGCCGTCAAAATATTGTTATATCCACAAAATGCGCACATCCGCCAATCGAGAATATGCGCTTAAACAGACTTTCAAAATCGGAAATAGAGCAAGATGTCAATAATAGTCTTATGGCACTGCAGACGGATTATATTGACATTTTATGGCTTCATCGTGACGATGAAAGTGTTCCGTGCGAAGAAATAATCGATTCTCTCAACGATTTGGTAAAAGACGGTAAAATAAGATATTTCGGAGCTTCAAATTGGCGCGCAAAAAGAATTGCATCCGCAAACGAATACGCTTCCAAACACGGACTTTGCGGTTTTATTGCAAGTCAAATTCAATGGTCGGCGGCAAAACCTGCGAAAATATATGATTCCACGCTTGTAATTATGGATCAAGTCGAATATGATTTTTATAAGAATACTAAAATGCCGGTGTTTGCATATTCGGCGCAAGCCAAGGGATTTTTTGAAAAATACGATAAAAACTGCCTATCTGAAAAAGCAAGAACCAGATATTTTTGCTACGAAAATATAGAAATGTATAAAAAAATTAAGGAAATATCTTTGAAATCTGGATATTCGCTTTCGTCGGTTGCGCTGTCTTTGATAACGAATAACCGTGATTTCATCGGATTTCCGATAATCAATTGCTCCGATATTTCTCAGCTTGAGGATTCGCTTGGAGTAACCGAAATTTCGGAAAGTTATTTTAATCTTTTTGATTAAGGTGATATAAATGAAAACATTTGAAATTAAATCAAAAATTTATTTCGGAGAAAATTCTCTTTCTGCATTATCCGAATATACCGCAAAGAATGCTGTTATTTTTACGGATTCTTTTATGGAAAAATCCGGAAATGTAGATTTAATCGCAAAAATGATGACGGGGTGCGAAAATATTTCGGTTTTTGCCGAAACCGTTCCTGATCCGCCGATAGAACTTATTGTTAAAGCACTAAAATTTTTAACGGAAAAAAATGCGGATTTGGTAATTGCATTGGGCGGAGGTTCTTCCATAGATGCGGCAAAATCAACAATTCTTATGCTTGAGAAGAATATAGGACGTCAAATACCTCTTATTGCTGTTCCCACAACCAGCGGAACGGGCAGCGAAGTAACAAAATTTGCTGTGATTACCGATAAAGAAGCGGGTATTAAATACCCTATGGTATCCGATAAATTACTCCCGAAAGCGGCGATACTTGCGGGTGAATTGGTTAAAAGTGTTCCCGCTACGATTACTGCCGATACCGGATTTGATGTTATTACTCACGCGCTTGAAGCGTATATATCGCTTAACGCCAATGATTTTACAGACGCTTTTGCCGAAAAAGCATTGGAAATATGTTTTGAATATCTTCCGAAAGCTTATGCCGACGGAAACGATACAGAAGCAAGAGAAAAAATGCATACAGCGTCATGTCTTGCGGGAATGGCTTTTAATGACGCAAGTTTGGGAGTGAACCACGGTATTGCGCATGCACTTGGAGCGGTATTTCACATTCCGCATGGAAGAGCAAATGCAATGATGCTTTATCACGTTATGAAATATAATGCGCAACTTGAAAGTTGTTCATATGAAAACTGTTCGCTTGCTTGTAAAAAAATGGCTAAAATTGCCAAATTTGTCGGGTTGCCCGCATATTCGCCGAAGTTGGGAGCGGGTAATTTGATAAATGCAATAAGAAAAATGTCGCAGGAACTAAAAATTCCGCAGAATTTGGCTGATGTGGGAATTACCAAAGAAGAATATCTTAAACATAAAGACCACATAATAAACAGCGCCGTAAACGACGCTTGCACGGTAACCAATCCTGTGCCTATTAATTATAATGCAGTTGAAAGCATTCTTAAAGGAATCGAAATTTTTGCATAATTTAAAGTTAGTAGTAATATCACTGCTTTTATGACAATTAAAAAGCGAGTCTGTCTCAAAAACGGAGATAGACTCATTTTTTGTTTTTTGATAAATGTGTAGCATATAATTGATATTCAATAAAGTTTTTACATTTAAATTTATTATTAACCTTGACAAATGCAAGTTTCCGATGTATAATGATATAATAGAATAGTGTAATAATGATACTGTGCCGTAGTTTCATTATTTAAAAATACATAATCAAGGAGAAAGCTGATTACAGCAAAAAGCAACAATGATTATAAGTATGACCGGTTTCGGAAGAGGCAAAGCAACTGCTTCCGGAAACGAATTTACAGTGGAAATAAAATCGGTAAATTCAAGATTCATAGATATCGGTTGTAAAATGCCGAAAATTTATTTTCGAGTTGAAGAAAGAATCAAACAGAGAATAATGACCTTTGCTTCAAGAGGAAAAATAGAGCTTTTTGTAACAATCGAACAAAGCAGTGACGCGCCGAACGTTCAAATTTCCATAGATGAGCCGTTCCTTCGAGGATATCTTGCGTGCCTCGAAGAGCTTTCGCAAAAATATGGGCTTAAAAACGATATAAGCGTAATGAGCGTTGCAAAAAATCCGGCAATATTCAAATCTTCCCAACAAGATGATGAAACAGCCGATGAACTTATGGAAAGGCTTTCACCCGCTCTCGATTCCGCACTTAAAGAATTTTATAAAATGAAATGCGATGAAGGGGCTCGACTTTGCGCCGATATTTCCGAAAAACTTGATTTAATTGAGAAAATGGTTGAAAGAATAGAGAAAAAAGTTCCGGAAACAATTGAAGCTTACAGAACAAGGCTTACCGAAAAATTAAAAGAATATCTTGCCGAAACAACAATCGACGAAACAAGAATAATCCAGGAAACCGCTATTTTTGCCGATAAGGTGGCAACAGACGAAGAAATGGTACGATTAAAAAGCCATATTGCGGAATTTCGCTCTGTTCTTGCGGAAAATCAAAAAAAAGAATCGGTTCAGGTTGGAAGAAAATTGGATTTTCTTCTGCAGGAAATAAACAGGGAACTGAATACCACCGGTTCAAAATGTAACAATGCGGAAATAGCAAAGATAGTTGTTGACGCCAAAAGCGAAGTGGAAAAAATAAGAGAACAGATTCAAAATTTGGAATAACGCAAGGAGATAATTTATGCAACTTATTAACATAGGTTTCGGCAATATGGTTTCGGCGGCAAGAGTGGTCGCTCTTGTAAGTCCCGATTCGGCGCCGATAAAAAGACTTATACAAGATACGCGCGACAGCGGAAAGCTTATAGACGTTACTTGCGGCAGAAGAACACGAGCCGTTATTATTACCGATAGCGATCATATAATTCTTTCGGCAATTCAACCGGAAACCATTTCCAACAGAGCAAGCGGAAATGAGGATAACGCAGATGAAGAAACCGAAGAATAACTTTGATTTGCTCCGTTTTTCCTTAACATTTAGCTTATCTCAATGATTTACACGCAAAAGCGTTTTTTATACAAATGTCGAAATATCGCAAAAACCGAAAGGAGAAAAAATGAAAAAAGAAGGAAAACTCATAGTTGTTTCCGGTCCGTCGGGAGCCGGCAAAGGTACGGTTTTAAAAGAGCTTCTTTGCAACCATAACGAATTTGTTTGTTCGGTTTCCGCAACAACAAGAGTTCCGCGAGTCGGGGACGAGGACGGTGTTAATTATTTCTTTATTTCTCGCGAACAGTTTCTTATGCAAATCGAACAGAACGGATTCTTGGAATACGCTGTATACAACAATAACTTTTACGGAACGCCGCGAAAATTTGTTGAGGAAAAACTTGCATGCGGTAAAAACGTAATCCTTGAAATTGAAGTACAGGGAGCTTTGCAAATAAAAAAACTATTTCCCAGAGCAATTTTTATTTTTATAACGCCGGAAAGTTATTCCGAGTTATGTTTGCGGTTACGTCAAAGAGGGACGGAAACCGACGAAGCTATTGAAAACAGACTTGCAATTGCAAAAAAAGAAGCACCCAACGCGCTTTTGTACGACTACATAATTGTTAATCGTGAGGGTGCGGCAAAGGAAGCGGCTGAAGAAATTTTCGCTTGTGTGAAAGCTGAAAGCTTGAAACCGACTGCCAACAGAGATGTTATAGCAACATATTTTGAATAATAACTCTAAAATTGTTTATAATTTAATTACAGTATATTTTTATTTCAAAGGAGATTTTTTACTATGATGATTAAGCCTTCAATAGAAGAACTTACGAACGAAAATAAATGTAACCGTTATACCCTTGTTATTGCCGCTGCAAAAAGCGCAAGATATGTTACAGCAAAGCAAAAACTCAGAAAAGATGCCGAAAGAGCCGAAATTTCGGAAGCGGTGGAAATCGCAGAAGCAGACAAACAGCCGCTACGTCGTGACCTTTTTGAAGAAAAACCGGTAAGCGCCGGCATAGAGCTTATTCATGATGGTGATTTTCACATTGTAAACCCTTCGGTGGGCACTGTGGAAAATAAATAATATTTATATTATCGCATATAGTCGCATTATATTTTTGCTGAAAGGAGCGTAGAATGTGATTTCGAAAATAGAGTCAAGAGATGTACCGATAGATAAAATTTTTTCGAAAGAGTATTTGACAAACGAAAGTTCGGTATCCGCAAAGCATTATGCCGGAGTTCATATTCTTAATGCTCCTTATCATATAGACCGCGAATATGCATATCTTATTCCCAAGGGAATGGAAGACCGCATATTTGTCGGTACAATAGTAATAGTTCCTTTCGGAATAGGTAACCGAAACGTTGCTGCGATAGTTTCATCGCTTTTGGAAGATGCAAAATATTCAAATATAAAAGAAATAATCGGGCTTACTCCCGGGAATCTTTGTATTGGCGAAGAACTTTACGGTATATGCGAGTTCTTAAAAGAACGTTGCTTTTGCACAATCGGAGAAGCGTCAAAAGCGGTTATTCCGTCCGGGTTCAGCGTCAGAATCAACGTATTTTATAAATGTAGCGGAAAAGTGTACCGAAACGCGCTTAACGATGAAGCGGTTAAAATTATGGAATATATTTCGCAAAACGGAGAAGTTAAAGAATCGGAACTAAAAGTAAAATTTGATGAAACGGCAAGATGTCTTCGCGCATTGTGCCAAAAAGAATATCTGATTCGTTTTACCAAAGCGGATTGCAGAATTAATTCAAAAAGTAACAAATATATTCGGTTACAACTTTCGGAGTCGGAACTTGCTTCGCTTAATGAAACAAATAAATGTAAAAACTTTACGCCAAAACAGCTTGCGGCAATATATGAACTTGAAAAGAATCCGTTTACGCCCAAAGAAGAATTTATGGAGCTTTCGGGCGTAAGTGCTTCGGTTATACGCGAACTGTCATTAAAAAAAGCAATTGAAATTTGTTCGCTCCCCGTCGAAAGAAACCCATATGCTGACATAAAGTATTCTTCAAAAGATTTTAATCTTTCTCAATCTCAGAAGAATGCTTTTGATAAGCTGTATGCCCTTTATAAAGATAATTCTCCCAAAGCTGCATTACTTCACGGTGTAACAGGAAGCGGAAAAACAAACGTCATACAAAAACTTGTGGACGAATGCGTAAAAGACGAAAAAGGCGCAATAGTACTTGTGCCGGAAATAGCATTGACATCGCAAGCTGTCGGAATATTTGCCGGGCGTTACGGAAAAAAAGTTGCCGTTCTTCATTCGGGGCTTTCGGCGGGCGAGCGATTGGACGCTTGGAAGAGAATTAACTGCGGTGACGCCAATGTTGTTTTGGGAACACGATCGGCGATATTTGCTCCGGTAAAAAATTTAGGTTTGATTGTTATCGACGAAGAACAGGAAGCGTCGTTTAAATCCGAAATGACGCCAAGATACCATGCGCGCGATGTTGCAAGATACAGATGTTCGCAAACCGGTGCAATGATGTTGCTTTGTTCGGCAACACCAAGCGTTGAAAGTTACCATAAAGCCAAAGAGGGAATTTATACACTTGTGCAACTTACCGAGCGATTCGGAAACGCTGTACTTCCCCAAGTCGATATTTGTGATTTACGTGACGATTGCGGCGATTTTCCCATTCCGATAAACGAAGACGGTGCAGAAACAAAAATATCACAAAAAATTCTTGGCGATAAACTTCTTTACGAAATTCAAAAAAATCTTGAAAACGGCGAACAATCCGTACTTTTCATCGGAAGACGAGGCTATCAATCGTTTATGTCTTGCCGAAAATGCGGTTTTGTTCCGCAATGTCCGCATTGTTCGGTCGCTTTAACATATCATAAATACGGATTTTCCGGAAAAGGAAAAATGGTATGTCACTACTGCGGCTGGATTGAGGATGTTCCGAACGTATGTCCCGCTTGCGGCAGCGAACATATTTCCGCATTGGGAACCGGTACGCAAATGCTTGAGGAACAACTTAAAATATATTTTCCGCAAGCCGAGATTTTGCGTATGGATACGGACACAACAAACGGAAAATTTTCTCACGACAGTATAATTAATTCTTTTAAAAACGGTGAAGCGGATATACTTCTGGGAACACAAATGGTTACAAAAGGACACGATTTTCCCAATGTTTCGCTTGTTGGGGTTATAAACGCCGATTCTTCTCTCCATTTTCCGGATTTCAGAGCGAATGAAAGAACGTTTTCGCTTATGACGCAAGTTGTGGGAAGAGCGGGAAGAGGCGAAATATCCGGAAGAGCACTTATACAAACATATTCGCCCGAACACGAAGTGTTGACTCTTGCAAAAGAACAGAATTACGAAAGCTTTTTTCAAGGTGAAATTGATTTTCGAAAAGCCGGGCATTATCCGCCGTTTTGCGATATAGTTACCATTACTTTTACGTCAACTTCCGAAGCCGGGGTAAGAATAGCCGTCAGAGCTTTTGAAAAAGATATGCGCGACGCTTTTGAAACAAAATATTCGGGATATAAATTAACAATGTACGGACCTTTTGAAGCAACGGTTTTTAAAGTAGCGGGACGATATAGAATGAGATATATAATAAAAACCGCTGTCGGCAAACTTTTACGAAAATTTTTATCGGAACTTTATGCGAATTTTTGCGAAAACGCAACTGACGATAATACAATGACAATAGACGTAAATCCCACAGATATATAAACTTTAGCATAAAAATATACATATAGTTTTGCGAAAGGAAATAAAAATGGCACTTTTACACATAATGACGGAAGAAGAACCGGTTCTGAGAAAAATATCAAAGCCTGTAGAGCAAATAACCGCAAGAACAACAACGTTGCTTGACGATATGAAAGATACGCTCATAAAATCCGGCGGAGTTGGATTGGCGGCACCGCAGGTTGGTATTCTAAGAAGAATCTTTATTATAGATGACGCACCGGAAGGAAAACATCATATAGTGGAGTTTATTAATCCCAAAATCATAAAAACCGAAGGAAATCAACAAGAAGTTGAAGGATGCCTTTCGATTCCCGGAAAATACGGCGTAACCTCAAGACCTATGACTGTTACGGTTGAAGCAACAAACAGGGAAGGGGAAATCTTCACATATACCGGTAGCGGACTTTTCGGAAGATGTCTTTGCCATGAAAATGATCATCTCGACGGTATTTTATATATTGATAACGCTTTGGAAATGCTTGACTCGGACGAATTGGAATGAGGAATGGAGCTTTTATGAACAATAACTTAAGAATAGTATTTATGGGAACACCGGATTTTGCCACTTCTGCGCTTTCGGCATTAAAAAATGCCGGGTTTAATATAGTTGGAGTATTCACAAAGCCGGATGTTGCTGCCGGAAGAGGTATGAAAGCAAAGTTTTCCGATGTAAAAAAATATGCGTTGGAAAACGGACTTAAAGTTTATCAACCGGAAACGTTTAAAAATAATGCTTGTTTGGAAATTCTTGATGCACTAAAACCTGATATGATAATAGTTGCGGCATACGGAAAATTACTTCCGCCGTATGTTATAGATTATCCAAAATACGGTTGTATAAATTTACACGGTTCGTTACTTCCCAAATACCGTGGAGCGGCACCGATTCAAAGAGCCGTTATCAACGGAGATGAAGAAACCGGTATAACTATTATGAAAATGAATTACGGTATGGATACCGGCGACATATTAAAAACAGCCAAGGTGAAAATTTCCGAAGTTGACAATACGGGAGATATTTTTATAAAACTTGCCGAAGTCGGAAAAACTCTTATTGTTGAAGCTGTTAACGAAATTGTCGATGGAAAACTTATACCGATACCGCAGAATGAAGAGGACGCCACACATGCCGATAAAATACGACCGGAAGACGAAATAATCGACTTTTCGCAAAGTGTGAAAGAAGTCCACAACAGAATAAGGGGACTTGCGCCTTTTCCGGGGGCTAAAACAAATCTTAACGGAAAGTTGATAAAAATTTACGCTTCCTCGCTCGTTGATTTTAACGCTCCGAAAAATGCAAAAATCGGAGAAGTTGTGGAATGTGCAAAAACTCGTTTATACGTGAAATGTGCAGACGGTTGCATTGCGTTGCAAACTCTTAAACCCGAAGGTTCGAAACTTTTAACAAGCGGCGATATGATTAACGGCAGAAAAGTTTTGCAAGGCGATATTTTCGGCTAAAATATTATAACTTTCAAGGAGAACAAATTATGAGTTGGGATTATATACTGTATTTGCTTGCAATTATAGTTATGTTTATTTCTATCGGAATACAAACAAATGTTACTTCGACTTTTAATAAGTATTCAAAATTAGGTTCAAAAATTTCAGGATATGACGCGGCTCGTATGATACTTGATAATAACGGGCTTTTTAACGTCGGAATCGAACGGGTTGCAGGTGCGCTTTCGGACCACTATGATCCCAAAGCTAATGTTATACGACTTTCGGATTCCGTTTACGATAAATGTACCGCAGCTGCGGTCGGCGTTGCCGCGCACGAGGCAGGGCACGCGGTTCAATATGCAACCGGATACGCTCCGATAAAGTTCAGAACAGCCATTGTTCCGGTATGTAATTTCGGAGCAAAATTTGCAATTCCGCTTGTATTAATAGGTTTTCTTCTTAACTCATATATTCTTGCTCTTGTCGGAGTGATAGGTTATGGATTATTGGCGCTTTTTCAATTTGTAACGCTTCCCGTTGAGTTTAACGCCTCTGCAAGAGCTGTTTCCGCATTGAACAACAGCGGTATGCTTTCAAACGAAGAAATATCCGCGGCAAAAAAAGTTCTTACAGCGGCGGCGTTAACATATGTTGCGGCGTTTGCGTCTTCCGCAATACAGTTTGCAAGACTTCTTCTTATGGTATCGCGAAAAAAAGACAGATAATCATAATAAATATAGCTTGAAAGGATATAAGATTTGAACCCAAGAAAAGCAGCTGTGCTGTCGCTTAATTCTTGCATAAAAAACGGTAGATTTACAAATTTAGAGCTTGACAGCATGATAAAAAAATATAAATTCGAAGGTCTTGATAAAAGCTTTTTTACAGCTATTCTTTATGGCACAACGGAACGGCTTATTACACTTGATTATGTTATTTCGAAATTTTCAAAAGTAGAATATGAAAAAATCGATCCGGTAATTTTGTGTATTCTCAGAACCGCAATTTATCAAATACTCTATATGGACAGAGTTCCGGACAGTGCGGCTTGCAACCAAGCGGTGGAGATTTGCAAAACTACTTCGCACGGAGAAAATCTTTGCGGATACGTTAACGGCGTTCTCCGAAATGTGGTTCGTAATAAAAATATAATTCCGTCTCTAATCGAAAAAGAAGAAAAAAAACGCGCTGTTTCCGTTGCTTCAAGTATTCCCGAATGGATTATAGATTCGCTTTGCAATGATTACGGTGAAAAAACAGCATTTGAATTTGCGGCTTATATTTCGAATATTAAGCAATCCGTAACTTTGCGCACCAATACCCTTAAAACAACGCGAGAAAGCTTAACGGCGGCACTCGGTACTCACGCCGAATTTACGCAAACTTCTCCTTTCGGCATAAAACTAAACGGCAGTTTTCCTGTTTCAGAACTATTTGGATTTAAAGAAGGTCTGTTTTTTGTTCAGGACGAAGCGTCACAGCTTTGTTCCTCCATAATTAATAACATAAGCGAAAAAACCGTTGTTGTTGACGTTTGTTCGTGTCCCGGAGGAAAAACATTTTCGGCGGCTATGCAACTAAATAATTTTGGAACCGTTTATTCTTTTGATTTGCACAAAAACAGAATAAAGTTGGTTGAGGACGGAGCAAAACGACTTGAACTTTCAAATATAAAAACCGAAGCAAGAGATGCAAGAAACGCCAAAGAAGAACTTTTCGGAAAGGCGGATTACGTTATTTGCGACGTTCCGTGTTCGGGCTTGGGCGTAATTGCAAAAAAACCGGATATCCGTTATAAGGAAAAAGCGGATATAGAAAATTTGCCGTCCGTTCAGTATGATATTTTGTGCGAATCAACAAAATACTTAAAGCCGGGCGGAACGTTAATATATTCAACTTGTACGCTCAGACGTGCCGAAAATCAAGATATTGTAACAAAATTTATCGAAAACCATAGCGGTTATCGGTTGGAAAGTACCGAACTTTTCGGAAATGACTGCGGATACATAACGCTTTTTCCGCAAACGCACGGTACAGACGGATTTTTTATATGCAAGTTGGTAAAAGATATATAATGAGGTGAAAACTTGAATTCGCATAAAACGGATATTGCAAGCCTTAGTATTGCCGAACTTACCGAATATCTTTCCGATTTATCGAAAAACGTCGGCGTAACATTTGAAAAATTTCGGGCAAAACAAATTTTTTCTTGGTTAATGCGCGGAATATCGGATTTCGGAGAAATGTCTGATATCTCAATCAAACAACGCCGTGCGCTTTCGGAAAATTGCTATATTGCATTACCTAAAATACACGCAAAATTTATTTCGAAGCTTGACGGAACAATAAAATATCTTTTTGAACTTTACGACGGCGAATGTATTGAAAGCGTTTTTATGCGCTATAAACACGGAAATACCATTTGTGTTTCAACGCAAGCGGGTTGCCGTATGGGATGCAGTTTTTGTGCGTCAACTCTTGCCGGGCTTTCAAGGCATTTAACTCCGTCGGAAATTATCGGTCAAATTCTTGCGGCTCAAAACGATACCGGCGAAAGAATTTCGAATATAGTTATGATGGGTATTGGCGAACCGCTTGATAATTTTGAAAACTCAATTAAATTTTTGCGGCTTGTAAACGCACAGGAAGGTTTAAATATAGGATACAGACATATTTCTCTTTCAACCTGCGGCGTTGTTCCGGAAATATATAAGCTTGCAAACGAAAATATACCCATAACTCTTTCGATTTCACTTCATGCCCCAAATCAGCAATATCGGGAAAGTATTATGCCGGTTGCAAAAAAGTGGAATATAGACGAACTTATTACTGCTTGTCGTGATTACATATCTGTTACAGGCAGAAGAATTTCTTTTGAATATGCTATGATAGACGGTGTGAACGACAGTGCCGAATGTGCCAAAGAGCTTTCCAAGCTTATTGGCGGAATGCTATGTCATGTTAATCTTATTCCGCTTAATGACGTTAAAGAAAGAAATTATAAACACAGTGACAAAAAAAACGTAGATAATTTCATAAAAATTCTTGAAAAATCGGGAATTACGGCAACGGTACGACGTAAGCTCGGTTCCGATATTAACGCTTCATGCGGTCAACTGCGCAGGGATAATATGGAAAATCTCACTTAAATACTTTTTGAATATCGCATTAATTATTAAATAATAAAATTTTCTCTAACTTTCAATCAAAGACCAAACGGCTTTGGAAAGGAGACAGCAATGATATATTACGGAAAAACCGACTGTGGAAATGTTAGGTCGGAAAACCAAGACTCCTTCGGATATGAAGAAATTAATTTGAAATGCATTGGCAAAACTGCGCTTTTGGCAGTTGTTTGCGACGGTATGGGCGGTGTTGCGGGCGGAAAAATTGCAAGCGAAGCTGCCTCAAAAGCCTTTATTAAATATGTTACTCTTCAGATTGAAGCTTTTGACGAAGATTTGTCCGATCCGCTAAATATTCCGTTTGAAAAAATATTGCGCGACGGAGTAAAGGTTGCAAATAAGGAAATACTTGCCGAAGCTGCCCGAAACACGGCATATAAAGGTATGGGAACAACTCTTGCCGCAGTTTTATGCGCCGGAAATACGCTTTATTGCGTTAATATAGGCGATAGCAGAATATATACGTTAAACGGAAACGAAATCAGCCAAGTTTCACAAGACCACTCTTATGTTCAAACGCTTGTTGATTCCGGAAAGATAACCGCTGAACAAGCCAAGCAGCATCCCGAAAAAAATGTTATCCTCAAGGCGGTGGGCGTTAGTGCCGTTGTCGAGCCCGACATATTTAAATGCGAAGTACCGAACGGAATATTTCTTTGCAGCGACGGACTTTCAAATATGGTTGAAGACTCGCAAATTGCGCAAGCTCTGAATGCTTCAAACTCAAAGGAATCTCTTGAACGTGAAATAAATTCTCTTATAAAAGCCGCCAACGATGCAGGCGGTTCTGATAATATTACAGCTTTTGCTGTAATAAAAGGAGCTTAATTTTATATAAAAAGGTAAAGGAAAAACTTATATATGGATAATCACGAAAATTTGATAGGAAAGCTTCTTGATAACCGTTATCGCATCGAGAATGTTGTGGGCGAAGGCGGAATGTCGATTGTAACAAAGGCGATTGATATTGTTAAATCTATCACCGTTACAATAAAACTTTTAAATAGCGAAAACAGTATCGATTCCGTTGCGGTTGAACGTTTTACAAACGAAGCCAAAGCAGTATCGTTGCTTTCACATTCAAATATTGTATCGGTTTACAACGTTTCTCTTGACGGACCGAACAAGTATATTGTGATGGAATATATTGACGGCATAACTCTTAAAGAATATCTTGACAAAAAAGGGCGTTTGGAATGGCACGAAGCTGTTCATTATATATCTCAAGTTCTTTCGGCACTTTCGCACGCTCATTCGAAAGGCGTGATTCACAGAGATATAAAGCCCGAAAACGTTATGCTTATGAGTAATGGAAATATTAAAGTTATTGATTTCGGAATTGCAAAAATTCCGGACAGTAAATCTCTCACGGTAATTGATAAAGCCATAGGCACCGTAAATTATATAAGTCCCGAACAGGCAAGTGGGAGAGGTTCTACGGAAAAATCCGATATTTATTCCACAGGTATTATGCTTTATGAGCTTACAACCGGTCAACTTCCGTTTGTTTCCGAAAGTTCTGTTTCCGTGGCAATGATGCACGTAAGCTCGGCTCCGGCAATGCCGACAAGTATTTGCGAAGCTATTCCGCGAGGTCTTGAACAAATTATTATTAAAGCAATGATGAAAGACCCGGATATGCGTTTCGGTTCGGCACGCGCCATGCAAAAGGCTATCGAGTATCTTCTTTTATATCCAAACACGGTTTTTAAGGAGAACCATACCGATAAAGACGGTAATCCTATTATAGGTACGGGAGCAATTGCAAGCAAAGCCAATAATACGATTATTTCAGATGAAATAACCGCAAAATCTTCAAATGAGTCTCTTTCAAATACAAAAAAAATTGAATATAACGACAGTATTGATGAAAATGACGAAGACGATATTGTAAATCCTGCAAAACCGACAATGTTTCCGATTGTTTTGGGAATAACTCTTTCTTTTTTTACAATCGCAATACTTTTTGCAATAATGGCGTTTAATAAGTTTGGAATTGCGCAAATGTTTTCGGGTGAAAAACACGATAACGATAAAAATACGCTCACGGTACGTGAGTTTGTCGGAATGGAATATACCGAGAATCTTCACGAACAAATGTTGTCAGAAGGATATAACGTTATTGTTGAAAAAGTAGCAAACGTAAAGGTTGAAAACGGTCATATAATATCGCAAACTCCAACGGCAGGTTCAACTCGCAGAAAAAACGAAAAAGGTGTGGAACTTAAAATTCAAGTAAGCAGCGGAAACGCCGAAGCGATTCTTGAGGATTACAGTTACTATGATTATGTTAACGTTCAATTAAAACTTTCAGAACTTGGCGTGAAAACTTCAATAAAAAAAGAATATAACGACACGGTCATAATAGATCATGTTATCAGAACGGAACCGAGTTACGGCGAAGCTATTGTTGTTGGCGATACTGTTACGTTGTATGTAAGCAAAGGTCCGGAAGAAATAACTGCAAAAATTCCAAAAAGTGTTATCGGAATGAAGTATGACGCCGCCGAGCGAACTCTTCAAGAGTTGGGATTTACAGTAAGCGAAGAAAGAGTTTATGAAGTTGCGTATAATTACACAGACGGAACAATTATCGGGACAGAGCCTACCGTAGGCACGACAATATCGTTAAGTAACACCAAAGTTAAACTTATAATTGCAAGAAATAACGCCGATAGCGGTGCTGTTGAGGCAAGTACGAGCGGTTTTGTGAATGAAAATTCTTTACCAAACCAAAGTTCTGATGTCAATGATAACGATGCTGACAACAAAATGGGTTCTTATGCAGAAGAAAACGAATTTGGGCAAAGCTTTTCGGTTTCTTCGCAAAACAATGACGAATATGATCCGATAATGAATATGCTTGTTGGTTAAAAAAGATGACAAAGAACGATAACGGGCGCATAATAAAAGGCGTCGGAGGTCTTTATACAATTGTTCCGAATTCCGCCCACGATACCAGAATTTACGCAAAAGCAAAGGGCACATTCAGACATGATAAAATCACGCCTATGGTGGGGGATATTGTAACTTTCGAATATATCGACTGTAATAATGGCATTATTACGGATATTCTTCCTCGTAAAAATCTTCTTATACGACCGGCGTGCTCAAACGTCGATTGCCTTGTAATTACCGCAACCGCACAAAAACCAAAAGCGGATCTTTATATGCTTGACAAGCTTTCAGCAGTGGCGGTTTATAAGAATATAGACATATTGTTTGTATTTAACAAATGCGATGTTTCTCCCGCCGAAGAATTGCTGAATATTTATACAAAAGCCGGATTTAAAGCAATTACGATTTCAGCTCAAAACAGTGCTTCCGAAAGTCCGGAAATATGCAAAATCAAGGATTTTATAAAAGGAAAAATATCATTTTTTGCGGGTGCGTCCGGAGTTGGAAAAACAAGTATAATGAATTTACTGTTTCCGGATTTATCTTTAACAACCGGCGGATTAAGCAAAAAAATTTCAAGAGGAAAACATACAACTCGCGCGACGGAACTGTATCAAACGTCCGACGGCGCATATATTGCGGATACTCCGGGATTTTCCAGTTTTGATGTTGCACCGCTGAAGCTAATACCGCTTGAACATTTGCCGATTGCGTTTCCTGATATTTACAAATACACACATGGCTGTATTTACAGCGACTGCACTCACACAAGAGAGGGGAGCGATGTCTGTACCGTCAAGCAAGCTGTTGAATGCGGAGAAATATCGCTTTCTCGTCATGAAAGCTTTATAAAGCTTTATGATGAAATATCGGCTGTTAAGCCTTGGAATTAATTTTATTTTAAACGGAATATGATATTATGAAAAAATGTATAATTTTTACGGGCGGTGTACCGATTACACCGAGCGGATTTGAAGCGACTCAATTTAATAATTCATATATAATTGCGGCTGACTCCGGGTGTAATCAAATTGAATTGCTTAACAATAATGGTTTTAATATAACTCCCGATTTGCTATTGGGCGATATGGATTCTTTCGACAAAAGTTTGGCAATTCAAAAATATTCAAATGCGGAATTTATGAGTTTCCCGCCGAAAAAAGATTATACGGATACACAACTTGCGTATGAAATTGCAAAAGAACGAGGCTTTAACTGTATCACTGTTATCGGCGGCACAGGCAACAGAGCGGATCACTTTCTTGCAAATCTTTCGCTTTTCAGAAAGTCGCGAAAAGATGACGTCAAACTGTCGCAAAACGACGGAAAAAATATAATTCGTTACTTCGGAAGCGAAAAAATATCGCTGAAAGCCGACAAAAAATTCAAGTATTTTTCAATTATTCCTGACGGCTCCAACCTTTTCGGAATATCCGTGAGCGGCGCAAAATATCCATTGAACGACGCTGAAATTGACGAATATTTTCCGATAACCGTTTCCAATGAAATAACAGAAAATATATGTGAAATCACGGTGAATAAAGGTAACTTTTTTTTAATCCAAAGTTCGGATTAAAAAATTAAACAGGCGTTTTATAAAAAACAAAATTACATAGCCATAGTGCCTTTATCTTTGTGAGCAGAGATGTACAGTGATCGCATAACAATTTGGTAATAGATTTTTACAAAATCTATTTTCATTACATGACGGCGGAATGTGCGCCGTTTGAGAAAAGTCTAAAAATTTTCCGAATCAACGCAATGAAAACAGCAACATTTATAATTAACATATTTGAACGATATATATATATTCTTATGGTATAATTAAAAAACAGTGAAAGTTGATGTTTTTTGGCAGACTTTGAATAAAGCGAAGAAAAAGAAAAATTTTTTGGTTTGTTATTTATTTGTTATGTCCGCATTGGGTATAATAGGTACAATTAACGAAACAATTCTTCTTAACGATTATTATTTTATGAATATTGGCGATGTTGTAGGGCGCAAGGAACGATATTTCGGCTACATTTCCGGCATGAGGGTTGCGGATTTGTTTTTCGTTTTATCGGGTATATTTATGCGTTTCTGTCTGCACCATATATAGAAGCTGAGCTGTTTTCCGTTAGATGTGCATTACCTTACTTTATCCCTTTATTATTTGTTTTGTGATGTCCTTTTATGCGATACCATATTGGTCGTGTAAAAAGAATTTTATACAAAGCGATACTGTGTGAACAGATATATTTCCTTAAATGAGGTTTTTTATGATTACTCCGAAAACGCTACAGTTCTTGCAAGCGATAAAGCACTGTTCTTTCCAAAATCTTTTTGCATAATTCCATTTGAACAAATTTCGTCTACGAAATTAGTGGATATAATCGTTGAAAAAGATATTGTTCTTAAGCTTATCAACGGTAAAAAAATTACACTGGTCGCAAAAAAAACAATATGCCGCCGTTATGACGGCAATTCAAAATATGCATAAATAAAGTTTTTTATAATGCAAATATAAAAATTCGAACGCTGTTGACAGACTGAAATGAATTTTCGCTTTTTTTGCAATTCATTTCAGTCATATTTTTATGTTTAGCATTTACAAAAAATATACAATATGTATTAAATAAATACCTTTATTTTGCTCGCAATGTTTGTTAAAATATTAACAATAGAGATTTGGTGAAATAATTTAGCATAAGCGCAGATTTTTCACAAACAATATATACCGAAAGAAATTTCATATTTCTACATTCAGAAAGGAATTTTCAAATGAAAACATACGAAACAATCGACAGCACGGAAAAGCTGGAAAAAGCGTTTGAAAAAGTAAGG